>JAHEJD010000032.1 GCA_024639005.1 Chromatiaceae bacterium
TCTCCATGACCGCGACCAGGGTGCGGCCGACCGCGAGCCCGGAGCCGTTGAGGGTGTGCACCAGCTCGGGTTTGCCGGTCTCGGGGTTGCGCCAGCGCGCCTGCATGCGCCGCGCCTGGAAGTCGCCCATGTTCGAGCACGACGAGATCTCGCGGTATTTCTGCTGCCCCGGCAGCCACACCTCGATATCGTAGGTCTTGGTCGCCGAGAAGCCCATGTCGCCGGTACACAATGTGACGACCCGGTACGGCAGCTGGAGTCGCTGCAGGATCACCTCGGCGTGCCCGGTCAGCGCCTCGAGCGCCTCGGACGACTCCGACGGGCGCACGATGTGCACCAGCTCGACCTTGTCGAACTGGTGCTGGCGGATCATGCCGCGGGTGTCCTTGCCGTGCGAACCGGCCTCGGAGCGGAAACACGGTGTATGCGCGACATAGCGACGCGGCATGTAGTCGTCCTCGACGATCACGTCGCGCACCAGGTTGGTCAGCGGCACCTCGGCGGTCGGGATCAGGTAGAAATCCGATCCCTCCAGGCGGAACAGGTCCTCGGCGAACTTGGGCAGCTGGCCGGTACCGAACAGGCTGTCCGGATTGACCATGAAGGGCACATAGGCCTCGGTATAGCCATGCTGAATCGTATGGGTGTCCAGCATGAACTGGGTCAATGCACGGTGCAGGCGCGCCAGCGTCCCGCTCATCACGGTGAAACGCGAACCGGTCAGCTTGGCCGCGACATCGAAGTCGAGCATGTCGAGCGCGGCGCCCAGATCGACGTGGTCCTTGGGGTCGAAGTCGAATGCGCGCGGCTCACCCCAGCGGCGTTCTTCGCGATTGTCGTTCTCGTCCTGGCCGTCGGGCACGCTCGCATCGGGCAGATTGGGCATGCCGAGCGCAAAGGTGCGCAGCGCCTCCTGTACCTCGGCAAGCGCATCATTGGCCGCCTTGAGTCGATCGCCCAGGGTCGCGACCTCGTCAAGCAGCGGCTGGATGTCGTCGCCGGCGGCCTTGGCCTTGCCGATCGACTTGGACTTGGTATTGCGCTCGTTTTGCAGCTCCTGCGCCTCGACCTGTACGGCCTTGCGCCGTGCCTCGAGTTCGGCGAGGCGCGCGGTATCCAGCGTGAAGCCGCGCCGGGCGAGGGCCTTGGCAACGCCGTCGAGATCGGATCGCAGCAGTTTTGGGTCCAGCATGTTTCAGTCCAGGTTGGCCTGGGCGGGCCAGGACACGATATGCCCCGGGCCGACCAGATCGTTGAGCAGGGGCAGCACGGCCGCGATCTTTTCGGGCCGGTCGAAGAACTCGACGATCACCGGCAGGTCCAGCGAGATATCCAGCAGCCCGGCCTCGTGGATGTGACCGGATTTTCCAAAGCCGGCGATACCCCGGAAGGCGGTCACGCCGGCGACGCGGTGATCGCGGTGCAGCAGGTCGATGATCTGCTGATGCTTGTGGCCCATTTCGCTGCAGTACACCCGTACCAGGATAATGTCCTCTTGTCTCATAGTTGCCTCGCCAGCGACACGCCGACAAAGGCGGCCGCGATACAGGCCAGCACGCTGACCAGCATATTGGCCAGCGCCTTGGCGTAATCGGCCTGCTCGAGCAGGTTCAGGGTCTCGATCGAGAAGGTGGAAAAGGTGGTAAAGGCACCGAGCAGACCGACCAGCGCGAAGGCCCGCCACTCTGCGCCGATGGCCAGGCGCTCGATCATCACGATGTACAGGTAGCCCATCACCAGCGAGCCGAGCACATTGACCGCCAGGGTGCCATAGGGAAACCCGCGCCCCAACAGGGCATAGACGCCATTCGACATCCAGAAGCGCAGCAGCGCCCCGAGCGCGCCGCCGGCCGCGATGGCGAGGGTCTGATTCAAGCTACCATCCGTGAGACCAAAGCACGCATTCTACAAAAAGCGCCCGTCGGCTTCAGCCGAGATCGCGCCCGTTGCGCACCCCCTTCAGTTGGCCTCGTCCGAGGCGGCGCGCGCCTGTTCATCGAGCGCCCGCAGCTGATCCAGCTTTTCGGCGATCTTGATCTCCAGCCCGCGCGCGACCGGATGATAGAAGCGTACCCCCGCGAGCGCCTCCGGCAGGTAGTCTTCGCCGGCCGCATAGCCGCCCGGCTCATCGTGCGCATAGCGATAGGCCTTGCCGTAGCCGAGCTCTTTCATCAGACGCGTCGGCGCATTGCGCAGATGGATGGGCACCTCCAGCGAGCCGGATGCGCGCGCGGTCTGCATCGCCTGATTGAAGGCCGTGTAGACGGCATTGCTCTTGGCCGCGCAGGCCAGATAGACGACCGCCTGGGCGATCGCCAGCTCGCCCTCGGGACTGCCCAGGCGCTGCTGGACCTGCCAGGCGTTGAGTGCGATCTCGAGCGCGCGCGGGTCGGCGTTGCCGATATCCTCGGAGGCCATGCGCACCAGGCGCCGGGCGACGTACAGCGGGTCGCAGCCGCCGTCGAGCATGCGGCACAACCAATACAGTGCCGCATCGGGCGCCGAACCGCGTAGCGACTTGTGCAGTGCCGAGATCTGGTCATAGAAGGCCTCGCCGCCCTTGTCGAAACGCCGCAGCTGACCGCCGGCGACCTCTTTGATGACTCCATCGCTGATTTCACCCTCGACCGCCAGATCGGCCGCGATCTCGAGCAGATTCAGCGCGCGGCGGGCGTCACCGTCGGCGGCCTCGGCGAGCAGGTCCAGCGCCGCGTCGCCGATGCTAAGCCCGGCGGCCCCGAGACCATGTGTCGCATCGGTCAGCGCACGCTGCAGCAGGCCCTTGAGTGCATCGGCCTCGAGTGCCCTGAGCACATACACGCGGGCACGCGACAGCAGTGCATTGTTGAGTTCGAACGAGGGGTTCTCGGTGGTCGCACCGACGAACAGGAAGGTGCCGTCCTCGACGTGCGGCAGAAAGGCATCCTGCTGGGCCTTGTTGAAGCGATGCACCTCGTCGATGAACAACACCGTGCCCTGCCCGCTCTGCGCGCGAACTTGGCGCGCCCGCTCGACCGCCGCGCGGATGTCCTTGACCCCGGCGAGCACGGCCGAGAGGGTCTCGAAGGCATAGCCGGAGATCCCGGCCAGCAGGCGCGCCAGCGTCGTCTTGCCGGTGCCCGGCGGCCCCCACAGGACCATCGAGTGCAGCCGGCCGCTCTCGAGCGCGCGGCGCAGCGGCTTGCCCTCGCCGAGCAGGTGTCCCTGGCCGATGAAGTCCTGCAGCGCGGTCGGCCGCATGCGGTCGGCCAGCGGGCGCAGCTGGGCGGGGTCATCGGGGAACAGGTCGTCTTGTGCCATCGGGCGGAGTTTAGCCTGGAAATTTCCAGGTTGGCGCTCATTCGACCTGCAGCACATCCCAGTCGTCTTTGCCCTCGAAGACGAACAGCGCGGGGTCGATCGGCACATTGCGCTGCACGTCGAAGAAGCGGAAGCGTGAGATCTGACCGAACTTGTCATTGAGTTCCATCTGGCGCAATTCCTGGTCGGCAAAACCCAGCAGTACCCGATTCAGGTCGCTCTCCGGATCGCGCGGGGTCAGTTCCAACCACTGCGTGCCCGAGCGTTCGCCCTTCTCGACGACCTCGAAGTCGTCTTCGATCGAGGCCTGCATGGCCAGAAACGCGGCCGGGGTGCCCTTCAACGCCCAGGACTGATAGTGACGGGTGACCTGCTTGAGGTCCTCGTCGATGATCCATACGTCCCGTCCGTCGGCCAGGATGACCTGTTTGTTCGGCGCGGCATAATCCCAGCGAAACTTGCCGGGCCTGTCGAGCAGGAACTCACCGCGGAGCAGCCCGCTGGTCGAGTTCTCGGTATCCAGCACCGCCTGCTCGAACCGGGATTGCAGCGTCGTCAGGCCGTCGAGAAACGCATCCAGCGCGTCGCGGCCGTCACCGGCGGCGACCAGCGGCGATATCGTCACACACAGTACAAGCAGCCAGGGTCTCAGGGACATCAGACCTCCACGGGTGGCGGTGCCAGGACCTCGCGATTGCCGCGCTCATCGGCCGCGGTGACGATGCCGATGCGCTCCATCTCCTCGACCAGGCGGGCGGCACGGTTGTAGCCGATCTTGAGTCGCCGCTGCACACCCGAGACAGAGGCACGCCGCGATTCGGTCACGATCTTGACGGCCTCGTCGAACAGCGGATCCTGGTCCTCGGTCTCGACACCGGAGGCGTCAGCCGATAGACCGGGGATGGCCTCCGTTGGTTCCTGCAGGATCTCGTCTACATAATCCGGCGCGCCGCTCTGCCGCAGATGGCTGACGACCCGGTGCACCTCGTGATCGTCGACGAAGGCCCCGTGGGTGCGCCGCGGGATGCTGGTACCCGGCGGCAGATAGAGCATGTCGCCGTGGCCCAGCAACGCCTCCGCCCCCATCTGGTCGAGGATGGTCCGCGAATCGACGCGTGAGCTGACCTGAAACGCGATCCGGGTCGGGATGTTCGCCTTGATCAGGCCGGTAATGACATCGACCGACGGACGCTGGGTGGCCAGCAGCAGATGGACGCCGGCGGCGCGCGCCTTCTGCGCCAGGCGGGCAATCAGCTCCTCCACCTTCTTGCCGACCACCATCATCATATCGGCAAACTCGTCGACCACGACCACGATATAGGGGATGGTCTGGAGGTCCGGGATCTCCGGCAGGTCGCCGGTGATCGGGTCCGGCTCGGGCTTGAACAACGGGTCCTTGATCGGCTCGCCGGCCTTGATCGCGTCTTTGATCTTCTTGTTGAAGCCGGCGATGTTGCGCACGCCCAGCGCGGCCATCAGCCGATAGCGTCGCTCCATCTCGGCAACACACCAGCGCAGCGCATTGGCCGCCTCCTTCATGTCGGTGACCACCGGTGTCAGCAGATGGGGGATCCCCTCGTAGACCGACAGCTCGAGCATCTTGGGGTCGATCATGATCATGCGGATCTCTTCCGCCGTCGCCTTGTACAGCAGACTGAGGATCATCGCGTTGACCGCCACCGACTTGCCGGAACCGGTCGTGCCGGCGATCAGCGCGTGCGGCATCTTGGCCAGGTCGGCGACCACCGGCTCGCCGACGATATCCTTGCCCAGTGCCAGCGTGAGCGGCGACTTGGAGCTGTCATAGGCCTCGGAGCGCAGGGTCTCGCTGAGGTACACCATCTCGCGATACTCGTTGGGGATCTCCAGGCCGATCACCGTCTTGCCCGGGATGACCTCCACCACGCGCACCGAGACTACGGAGAGCGCACGCGCCAGGTCTTTCGACAGGTTGGTGACCTTGTTGGCCTTGGTGCCGGGGGCGAGCTGCAATTCGAACAGTGTCACGACCGGCCCCGGATGTACCGCGGTCACCTCGGCGATCACGCCGAAATCGGCCAGCTTTCGCTCGACCTGGCCGGACAGGGCCTGCAGGGCCTCGGTGGAGTACCCCTTGCCGCTCTGCTGCGGTGGATCGAGCAGACCCAGCGGCGGCAGTTCGGTGTTGGGCTCGGGATCGAGCAGGGTCATCTGCCTTTCCTTCTCGACCCGGACGCTGGTCTTGATGGTCGGCTCTTTCTTTTCGATCAATGGCGGCGTCTTGTCGCGCAGGCGGGCCTGTTCCTTCTTCAGCACCGCCTGGCGTTCCTGCTTCATGCGGTTGGCGTCGCGTCGCTCGGCCAACTGGCCCATCAGCATGCCGGCCTGACGCCAGGCGTTGAGCACGAAACCGCCCACGCCATCCATCACCGTCAACCAGGACACACCGGTAAACAGCGTGAAACCGACCAGCAACAGGGCCAGCAGCAGCAGGCTGGTGCCGGCCGAATTCAGTACTGCCTGACCCGAACTGCTGATGATGTCGCCGGTGATGCCGCCCGGACCCTCGGGGAGTTCATCGGCCGCGCCGAAGTGCAGGGCGGCCAGCGCGGTGGCGCTCAGCACCGTCAGCGCAAACCCAAGCCAACGCGCGATGCGCAGCAGCACGCTGTGGTGCTGTTCGTCGCGTTCGCGGAACATCAACCAGCCGACCCAGGCGATCATCAGCGGAAATACGTAGGCGACTTTGCCGAACAGCAGGAACAACACGCTGGCCGACCAGGCGCCGGCCACGCCACCGGCGTTGTCCGCCTGCTGTTTGGCACTCTCGAACACCCAGCTGGGATCGTCCGCCGAGTAAGAGAACAGTGCCATCAGAAAATAGGCCCCGATCGCCAGCAGCAACAGGAAGCCCCCCTCCTTGAGTCGTCTGCTCAGTGAGGCATGCATATCTTGACCACCGAATAACAACTAGGAAACAGCAATTTATACCGCTTTCTGCAGGTAGTTTGGGAATTATTGCACAGGCCGACGAGGAACGACAATCATCGCGCTCCCGGACTGCGGTCAAAGCTGCGCCGGATGCACCACCTGGCCGTCGGCATCAACGCGATCCGACCCTCCATGGGGTTGGTTTCTTTCGTTACACCAACCCGCAAACTCGTGGTTTTACCTCCAGACCCGGTTGCCTATAGTATGTCGCGCCGAAACCCTGCGTCATCCCGCGCGACCCTTGGCAGCGGGCGCCGAGGTCATTTTTTTACAGGAGATTCCCGCATGAGCGACGTCAAGCACTGCCGACTGCTGATCCTGGGATCCGGTCCAGCCGGTTATTCCGCTGCGGTCTACGCGGCCCGCGCCAACCTCAGCCCGGTCCTGGTCACCGGGATGGAACAGGGCGGACAGCTGATGACGACTACCGATGTCGATAACTGGCCCGGCGACAACGACGGCGTCCAGGGTCCGGACCTGATGACGCGTATGCAGGCGCACGCGGAGCGTTTCGAGACCGAGATCATCTTCGACCACATAACCTCGGTCGACCTCAGTCAGCGCCCGTTTAAGCTCCAGGGCGACAGCCAGCGCTACACCTGTGATGCCCTGATCATCGCCACCGGCGCCTCGGCGCAGTATCTCGGCCTGCCCTCGGAAGAGGCCTTCAAGGGCAAGGGCGTGTCCGCCTGTGCGACCTGTGACGGCTTCTTTTATCGCAACCAGAAGGTAGCGGTGATCGGCGGCGGCAACACCGCGGTCGAAGAGGCCCTGTATCTGTCCAACATCGCATCAGAGGTCACCCTGGTGCACCGCCGGGATGCGCTGCGCGCGGAGAAGATCCTGCAGAAGCAGCTGTTCGACAAGGCCGAGAATGCCAATGTCACACTCGCCTGGGACAGCACGCTGAACGAGGTGCTCGGCGATGACAGCGGCGTGACGGGCATTCGCATCCAGAGCACCAAGGACGACAGCACCCGCGATATCGACGTCCACGGCCTGTTCATCGCCATCGGGCATAAGCCCAACACCGACATCTTCGCGGGCCAGCTCGACATGGTCGGCGGTTACATCACGGTGCAGAGCGGTACTGAGGGCAATGCGACCGCGACCTCGGTGGAGGGCGTATACGCGGCCGGCGATGTGATGGACCACGTCTATCGCCAGGCGATCACCTCGGCCGGCAGCGGCTGTATGGCGGCGCTGGATGCCGAGAAATACCTCGACGCCCTCGAAAAGACCGGTAGCTAGACGGGCCGAGAAGTGATCCCCGGCCGCGCTGATGGGCGGCGGGGTATGCGGCGGCCACCGCGGTTTCCCCCTGCGTTTTCTACCCTTGACCGGTGTGGCGCCACGCCCTAGCGTCATTGTATGACCACGTCGACCGTGCAGCAGTCGGGTTCAGCCGTGCGCCTGAAGGTGATCGAGAACATCACGGCCATCGATGCCGCTGCGTGGAACGCGCTGGGGGCCGCAGACTACCCCTTTCTGCGCCACGAGTTCCTGGCCGCGCTCGAGTCGGAGGATTGCCTGGGCGAACGCTACGGCTGGCTGCCGCGGCATCTCACGCTCTGGAATACCGAGGGGCGTCTGCTGGCGGCCGCCCCGCTGTATCTCAAGTTCAATTCCTACGGCGAGTTCGTCTTCGATTGGGCCTGGGCCGATGCCCATGAGCGCAGCGGTCTCTCGTATTACCCGAAGCTGGTCGGCGCGTCGCCCTACACCCCGGCCACCGGACCCAAGCTGCTGTGCCACCCGGACGCGCCAGACAACGCCCGAGACCTGCTGATGGCCGCCGGCCTCGAGCTGGCCCGACAGACCGGCGTCTCATCACTGCACTGGCTCTTCACCACACCCGCGGAGACCGCGGCCATGGAGCAGAAGGGCCTGCTGCGCCGCGTCGGCTGCCAGTTCCATTGGGAAAACCGGGGCTACGAAGACTTCGATGCCTTCCTGGCGACCCTGACCTCGGCCAAACGCAAGAATATCCGCAAGGAACGGCGCCGCGTCGTCGAGGCCGGCGTGGCCTTTCGTCTGCTCGACGGCAACAGCGCCAGCGCTGCCGACTGGGCGATCTTCCATGCGCTCTACGAGTCCACCTTTCATCGCCGCGGCGGCATCCCGACGCTGTCACTGGGGTTCTTCCAGACGATTGCCCGGAGCATGCCCGAGGGCGTGCTGCTAGTGATGGCCGAGTCGGACGCCCGGCCGGTCGCTGCGGCCTTTTGCCTGGTCGGTACGGATACCCTGTACGGGCGCCACTGGGGGTGCAGCGAGCATTTCGACATGCTGCATTTCGAGGCCTGCTACTACCAGGGGCTCGACTACTGCATCCGCCACGGCCTGGCGCGTTTCGAGCCGGGTGCCCAGGGCGAGCACAAGGTCGCTCGCGGATTCCTGCCGACCGAGACCCTGTCTGCGCATTGGCTGGCCGACGAAAGGTTCCGCGAGGCAATCGCAAAACACCTGGACTATGAACGCGCCGGTATGCATGAATACGTGCAAGAGATGCAAAGCCGCAGCCCCTATCGGGCTGACTGAATGAAGTGATCTTTGACCTCGACGGCACGCCTCCGGACATCGGTTTCCCCGACCCTCGACTCGCCGAGACGGAGCCGAACGGCCTGCTCGCCGTCGGCGGCGATCTGTCGGAGACGCGCGTGCTCAACGCCTACCGACACGGCATCTTCCCGTGGTACAGCGCCGGCCAGCCGATCCTGTGGTGGAGTCCGGCGCCACGCATGGTGCTCTACCCAGCCGATTTTCATGTGTCACGCAGCCTGCGCCGGTCCATGCGTCGGCGAGGCTTCGAAATGAGCGTCGATCAGGCCTTCGGCCGCGTGATTCGCGCCTGCGCCGCACCGCGCGACGGACAGCCGGGCAGCTGGCTGCTCGCAGAGATGGTTGCCGCGTACGAGGTGCTTCACCGCAGCGGCCATGCGCACTCCATCGAGGTGTGGCTGAAGGAGGAACTGGTCGGCGGTCTTTACGGGGTTGGGCTCGGCGAGGTGTTTTTCGGCGAATCGATGTTCAGTCGCCAGACGGACGCCTCCAAGGTCGCCATGGCCATGCTGGTGGAGATCGCCGAGGCGCTGCCATTGCGCCTCATCGACTGTCAGATCTACACCGATCACCTGGCGAGCCTCGGCGCTCGCGAGATCAGTCGCGCGCATTTTCAGCGCACCCTCGAAGAGGCCCTCGAGCGTCCGGCAACACCGCTCGGCGCCCTGCCACGCTGCCGAGCCGATGCGCTACGTTGGGCAGCATGAACCGTTCCAAGCGACACCTGCCGCTGTACCTTTCCGCGCCCCATCCCTGCAGTTATCTGCCCGACAGGCAGAGCAATACGCTGTTCGCCGATCCTGCACAGCCGATGGACATGCGCACCTACGGCGAACTGCTGCACTATGGTTTTCGCCGCAGCGGCCGCGTGGTGTATGCGCCGCGCTGCGAGGACTGCAGTCAGTGCGTCTCAGTGCGCATACCGGTCGACGGCTTCGCGCTGCGGCGTAAACACCGCCGGATACTGCGCAGCAACCACGACATCGCGCTATACGAGCATGCCGCGAAGTTCAATCGTGCACACTATGACCTGTATCAGGCCTACACGCGCGCACGCCACCAGGACGGCGACATGGCCAACGCCTCGCCGGCAGAGTACCTCGGGTTTCTGCGTGCCGACTGGTGCGACACCAGCTTTCTCGAATTTTCGCGGGATGGCGAACTGGTGGCGGTTGCGGTCACCGATGTGCTGCTCGACGGTCTGTCCGCGGTGTATACATTCTTCGATCCCGACCTGGCGCAGCGCTCCCTCGGGACCTTCGCCATCCTCAGTCAGATCGACCTGGCGCGTCGCCGCGGACTGTCCTACCTGTATCTCGGCTACTGGGTACGCGACAGCCGCAAGATGGCCTACAAGACCGAGTTTCGGCCCATTGAGCTCTGCTATGGCGGCCGATGGCGCCGAGTCGGCCTGGACGATCCCCTACCCGACTGAACGTTTCCTGCGCGCAGGCGCCTTTGCTATACTTCGGCGCCTCTTGAGCAGCGCACTGGCAGCGCTGCGGTAATCTGGACAGGATGAATGGCGAAAGAAGACGTAATCGAAATGGAGGGTACTGTGGTCGACACGCTGCCCAACACAATGTTTCGAGTGGAGCTGGAGAACGGTCACGTGGTGACCGCGCATATCTCCGGCAAGATGCGCAAGCACTACATCCGCATACTGACCGGCGACAAGGTGAAAGTGGAACTCACCCCCTACGATCTGAGCAAAGGTCGCATCGTCTACCGAGAGCGCTGAGCCCCCCGGCCATCCCCGCTAAGGTTGTCGAACAACCCGTCAACCAGCCCGCATCAGTGAACGGCTGCCTCTTCGTACTCGAACTCGAGTTCCCCATCGGATAGCTCCACCCGCACCTTGCCGCCCTGCGAGAGTCGGCCGAACAGGAGCTCTTCCGCCATCGGCTTCTTGATCCGATCCTGGATCACGCGCGCCATCGGACGAGCACCCATCTGTGGGTCGTAGCCGCGGTCCGCCAGCCATTCGCGGACCTCGCTGGCCACCGAGATAGACACATGCTTCTCTTCGAGCTGTTGCTCGAGTTCAAACAGGAACTTGTCGACCACGTTGAGGATCGTGGCCTTGTCCAGGCCGTTGAACTGGATAATCGCATCCAGGCGGTTGCGGAACTCGGGCGTGAAAAACTTACGGATGGCCGCCATCGCGTCCGTGCTGTGATCCTGGGTTGCGAATCCGATCGAGGCTCGCGCCGCCTCGCTGGCCCCCGCATTGGTGGTCATCACGACGATCACGTTGCGGAAATCGGCCTTTCGCCCGTTGTTATCCGTCAGCGTGCCGTGGTCCATGACCTGCAGCAACAGATTGAAGACGTCTGGGTGGGCCTTTTCGATCTCGTCCAACAGCAACACCGAGTGCGGATGCTTGTTGATCTCTTCGGTGAGCAGGCCGCCCTGATCAAACCCGACATAACCGGGCGGCGCACCGATCAGGCGCGACACGGTGTGTCGCTCCATGTACTCCGACATGTCGAAGCGGATTAGCTCGAGACCGAGCACCCGCGCCAGCTGGCGCGTCACCTCGGTCTTGCCGACACCCGTCGGTCCGGCGAACAGGAAGCTGCCTACCGGGCGATGGTCGGTGCCCAGGCCGGAGCGGTTCATGCGGATCGCCGACGCCAGGGCCTCGATCGCCTCCTCCTGACCAAACACCACCATCTCCAGGTCGCGCTTGAGGTTGCGCAAGGCCTCGGTGTCGGTCGCCGAGACCTTGCGCGGCGGTATGCGTGCGATCTTGGCGACGACGGTCTCGATATCGGCAACCGAGACGCTCTTCTTGCGCTTTGACGCCGGCAGCAGCTGATTCGCAGCACCGGCCTCGTCAATGACGTCGATGGCCTTGTCCGGCATGTGCCGGTCGTTGATGTGTTTGTCGGCCAATTCAGCCGCCGCGCGCAGCGCCTTGGTCGTGTACTTGATCTCGTGGTGGTCCTCGAAGCGCGTCTTCAGACCCTTCAGGATCAGGAAGGTCTCCTCGACCGTAGGCTCGTTGATGTCGATCTTCTGGAAGCGCCGCGCCAGCGCGCGGTCTTTTTCGAAGATACCGCGGTACTCCTGGTACGTGGTCGAACCGATGCAGCGCAAATCGCCCGAGGCCAGGACCGGTTTGATTAGATTGGAGGCGTCCATGACGCCGCCGGAGGCCGCCCCGGCACCGATGATGGTGTGGATTTCGTCAATGAACAGGATGGCGTGCGGCTGACGCTTGAGATCCGCCAATACGGCCTTCAGGCGTTTCTCGAAGTCACCGCGATACTTCGTACCGGCCACCAGGCCACCCATGTCGAGCGCGTACAGCGTCGAGCCGTCGAGCACCTCCGGCACATCACCGTCGACGATTTTTTTGGCCAGGCCCTCGGCGATAGCGGTCTTGCCGACACCGGCCTCGCCTACAAATAGCGGGTTGTTCTTACGCCGCCGGCAGAGGATCTGGATGGTGCGATCGACCTCGCTCTGACGACCGATCAGCGGATCAATCTTGCCGCGCTTGGCCTGTTCGTTGAGGTTGCTCGCATAGGTCTCGAGCGGACTCTCTTGGCGGCTCTCGCCCGTCTCCGCCTCGCCGCTGTCCGCGTCGCTACCGCGCTCGTTGGCGTCGTCGCTCGGCACCTTGGAGATTCCGTGCGCGATGTAGTTGACGACGTCCAGGCGCGTGATGTTCTGCCGGTCGAGAAAGAACACCGCCTGGGATTCCTGTTCGCTGAAGATCGCGACCAGCACATTGGCGCCGGTCACCTCTTTCTTTTCCGATGACTGGACGTGGAAGACCGCGCGCTGCAGCACACGCTGAAAGCCCAAGGTCGGCTGGGTCTCCCGGGTGTCGTCATCGAGGATCAGCGGGGTCGTCTCCTCGAGGAATCCGTCCAGGTCTTTGCGCAAGGCCTCGATGTCTGCCCCACAGGCGCGCAGCACCTGGGCAGCCGCCGGGTTGTCCAACAATGCGAGCAGCAGGTGCTCGATCGTCATGAACTCGTGGTGCTTTTCCCTGGCGCTCTTAAATGCCTGGTTGAGGGTAAATTCCAGCTCTTTGCTCAACATGCTCTAGATTCCAGTTTACGGCTTGCGCCTCACGCTCTGATCTTCAGTTGGACCCGGGAGTTCCTTACCCTCTGTCAGGCCTCCTCCAGCGTACACAGCAGGGGGTGCTGGTTTGCCCGCGAATGGTCATTTACCAGTGCCACCTTTGACTCGGCGACGTCTTTCGAAAACACCCCACATACCCCCATTCCGCGGGTGTGGACATGCAACATGACCTGGGTGGCCTTTTCCCGGTCCATTCCGAAAAAATGTTCCAAGACGTGCACGACGAACTCCATAGGAGTGTAGTCATCGTTCAATAGGAGCACCTTGTACAGCGGCGGGCGCTTCAGTTTGGGCTGCGCCCGCTCTACCGCGACGTCGCCATCTCCGCCGTGTTTTTCGCTGTCCGTACTCATTTTTTACAGCCTACAGTCTAGTCCAACAGCCGCGCCGTGATTGCATTGCTGAGAAGTTTACCAGCGGCCGCACCTGCCTCCACCCGCTATGGCCGCGCGGTAATCGACGGTGTCTGCATCTTCACGGAACGCGGCACCGGTGTTGTGCAAATCCGTGCTTGACGCAGGGCGAAAAGCACCACCTCAAGGCAAAACATGTCCAGAGCGCGGCACTTAAAATACTTTATGTCTATAACATAACTCTTTGTAATTGATAAAATTTAAGCATTTGTTTATTGCCTTTAATAATAAACTACATTAAGTTTTGTTGACCATTTTTCGTGTACCGATATACTCAATTTTGGTGCAGATAAATCAATGCTTTGCTGACCATCGTCTGGATTGTGGTCGGGCAACTCAAAAGCAAGCACCAAAGTGGTAGAAAATCTGTTGGAGGAGTGCCTATGGCCACCGGTATCGTTAAGTGGTTCAACAACGCCAAGGGTTACGGTTTCGTAACCCCGGACGACGGCGAACAAGACGTCTTCGTCCATTTTTCCGCAATCGAAATGGAAGGATACAGGACCCTCAAAGAGGGCCAGCGTGTCGAGTTCGAGGTCGAGCAGGGTCCGAAGGGACTGCACGCACAGAACCTGCATACCGCCGCAGCTGCCATGTAGGCAGTCGGATGCCGCCCAGCGGCGCGTGTGCAATGGGCCTGCCGGCTGGCAGGCTTTTTTTTGGCTAGGAGTCTAGGAGTCTAAGACTCCTAGTCCATCTTAGCGATCATGGCGTCACCAAACTCAGAACAACTCAGCAAGGTGGCACCGTCCATGAGGCGTTCAAAATCGTAGGTGACCGTCTTCGCGCCGATAGCCCTCGCCATGGCGCCGACGATGAGGTCAGCGGCCTCGACCCAACCCATATGGCGCAGCATCATCTCTGCCGAGAGGATCAGCGAGCCCGGATTGACCTTGTCCTGGCCAGCGTACTTGGGCGCCGTACCATGCGTCGCCTCGAACATCGCCACCGAATCGGAGAGATTCGCGCCCGGCGCAATCCCGATGCCACCCACCTGCGCAGCAAGCGCATCGGAGACATAGTCGCCGTTCAGGTTGAGCGTCGCAATAACATCGTACTCTTTGGGGCGTAGCAGGATTTGCTGCAGGAAGGCGTCTGCAATGACATCCTTGATCACGATGTCGCCCCCGTCCTTCGGGCTCTTCAAGGTACACCAGGGGCCGCCGTCGAGTTCTACCGCACCGAATTCCTCCTTGGCGAGTTCGTATCCCCACTCCTTGAAGGCGCCCTCGGTGAACTTCATGATGTTGCCCTTGTGCACCAGGGTCACTGAATCACGGCCGTTGTCGATCGCATACTGGATCGCCTTGCGCACCAGGCGCTTCGTGCCGTCGCTGGACACCGGTTTGACGCCGATCCCGGAGGTCTCGGGGAAACGGATCTTGGTCACACCCATCTCGTTGATCAGGAAATCGATGACCTTTCTTGCCTCCGCGCTGCCCGACTGCCATTCGACGCCGGCGTAGATGTCTTCCGAGTTCTCGCGGAAAATCACCATGTCGGTGTGCTCGGGATGCCGCAACGGGCTGGGCGTGCCGTCGAAATAACGCACCGGTCGCAGGCAGACGTATAGGTCCAGCTCCTGACGCAGGGTGACGTTTAATGATCGAATCCCCCCGCCGACCGGGGTGGTCAGCGGCCCCTTGATCGAGACCACATAGTCCTTCACCGCCGTCAGCGTCTCCTCCGGCAGCCAGACACCCTCGCCGTAGAGACGGGTAGATTTTTCACCGGCATAGATCTCCATCCAGGCAATCTTGCGCTGCCCGCCATAGGCCTTGGCTACCGCTGCGTCGACCACTTTTGTCATCACCGGGCTGATGTCGACCCCAATGCCATCGCCTTCGATGAAAGGAATAATCGGATGATCCGGGACGTTCAATGAGTAGTCCGCGTTGACCGCGATTTTCTCACCGTCTGCCGGTACCTGGATTTTGTCGAATGCCATGGATCGAAACCGTCCGCTGTTGGTTTGTGGAGAGATTGGATTCTAGCACTGGCCGGGGGCGGGCTACACCACGTCCCCGACGACACGGAAGTTGATAGACTGCAGGCATGCGTTGGGGCCCCTTTGTGACTGTTGCCGCCGTGATCCGCGAGCAGGATCGCTACCTGATGGTCGAGGAAAGACCCGAGGGCCATGCGGTCATCAACCAGCCGGCCGGCCACCTGGAGTTCGGCGAGAGCCTGCTGGATGCGGTGCAGCGCGAGGTGCAGGAAGAAACGGGACGCCGATTCACGCCCACCGGGCTGGTCGGCGTCTACCAGTGGACGGTGCCTGACACCGAGCGCAGTTTCCTGCGTTTCTGCTTCTGTGGCAGCGTCAGTGCGCCGTTGCCAGGCGCGATGCTGGACCCGGACATCAATGCGACCCACTGGCTGTCGGTCGACGAGATCACAATCGGGACACTGCCGACCCGCAGCCCCCTGGTCCTGCGGTGTATCCACGACACGCTGCGACGACCGCCTTTGGGGCTGGATACCCTGCATGCCTTGGCGTGAAGTCCCCGAACCTTGTGATGATCTGTTGTCTCTTTAGTATCTGCGGCCTCCCCGCACCGGTCGCTGTGGCCGCCTCGGCGCACACAGCGGGCGGGCCTTCATGAGCGCGGACAAGGTGATCGTCGGTCTGTCGGGCGGGGTGGATTCCTCGGTCGCCGCGCTGCGGCTGCTCGAGCAAGGTCGGGAGGTCGAAGGGCTGTTCATGAACAACTGGGAAGAGGATGACAGCGAGGACTATTGCAGCGCGGCAGAGGACCTGGCCGATGCGCAGGCCGTCGCTGACCTGCTCGCGATTCCGCTGCATACGGTCAATTTCGCAACGGAGTACTGGGATCGCGTCTTCGCCTATTTTCTGGATGAGTACCGCGCCGGCCGCACCCCGAATCCCGACGTGCTGTGCAATCGCGAGATCAAGTTCAAGGCCTTTCTGGATTACGCGCTGCAACTCGGCGCCGATCGGATTGCAACCGGTCACTACGCCGGCGTGCGCTGTGCAGATTCCGGCTGCCAGTTGCTGCGCGCGCGCGACGAGCGCAAGGATCAGACCTATTTTCTCTACATGCTGGGACAGCACGCATTGCGCCATAGCCTCTTCCCACTGCACGACCTGGAGAAATCGCAGGTGCGCGGGCTGGCGGAGAAAGCGTGTTTTCCGAATCACAAAAAGAAAGACAGCACCGGAATCTGCTTCATCGGCGAGCGCCGTTTCCGGGACTTCCTGGCGCGCTATCTGCCCGCGAATCCGGGCGACATCGAGACGGACGATGGCCGGGTGATCGGTCGCCACCAGGGACTGATGTACCACACCCAGGGGCAGCGCCACGGCCTCGGCCTCGGCGGAATGGCAGATGCGTCGGATGACCCCTGGTATGTTGTCGACAAAGACCTCGGCCGCAACGTGCTGACGGTGGCTCAGGGACATGACAATCCCCTGCTGCATCACGATCGATTGACCGCACGACAACTGCACTGGATCAGTGGTAGCGCGCCGGCGCAACAGTTTCGCTGCACAGCCCGCTGCCGCCATCGACAACCGCTGCAGCCCTGCAGCGTCGCTGTCGATGACTCGGCCTTGCGGATTCGGTTTGATCAACCGCAGCGTGCCATCACCCCGGGCCAGTCAGTCGTCCTGTACGACGGCGAGCGCTGCCTGGGGGGTGCCATTATCGAGCAGACCCCATGACGCAATACGCCGATGCCGATCGTACCGTCGCCTTGGGCGGTGTATTTCAGGCGGCACGACTGGCACGCGATATCGCGCGCAACGGCGTGTGCGACGCCGCGGCCTTCGAGGCCAGCCGTGAGTCGCTGTTCGATTTCACGCCGGCTTCGGTGATCGACGTGTTCTGCGGGACCCAGGGCATTGCCCTCGGGCTGCAGTCCCTGTCGAAGCAACTGGCGCACCCGGAACAGCGTGATCTCGAGGTATCCCGCTATGTGATTGCGCTGCTGCATCTGACCGACCGGCTGATGCGCAGCGGCCCCGCGATGCAGACGCTGCACGACGACCTCACTGCATTGGGCCGCCGCCGCGACCACATCGAACTGGCCGAGTCAGTGCAGCACGAACAACTCGCGCAGATCTACCAGGATCGGATCAGCGTGCTCGGGCCGCGCATCATCATTCGCGGTGAACCACTGCATCTTCAGAATCCGGAGAACACCGCACGCATCCGCGTCGCGCTGCTCGCCGGCATACGTGCAGCGGTACTCTGGCGGCAGGCCGGCGGCAAGAAATGGCAGATGCTGCTGCGGCGCCGTACGATTATTGCCACAGCCCGTGAACTAACCCACAAAACAGATAGAGACGCGCCTTGAATCCCGGCCGAGCGGGTGGTTGACTGCGCCCGATAATTCTCAACGTGCCGAGGAACCATGATGAAGACTCTCAAGATTCTATTGTTGAGCCTGCCGCTGTCGTTGACCGGCTGCTCTGAATCTCCCACTGAACAGGCCGCCGACGACGCGAATGCCGGCAGCGAACTGAAGAAACAGGCAAAGGCATGGACCGAGCAGACCAAGCAACTCGGCGAGACCGCCTGGCAATCCACCAAGGACGCCGCCAGCAACGCGGCAGATACGGGACAACAATACTATGAGTCAGCCAAGCAAAAGACCGGTGAGATCGTCGAGGAAACCAAGGAAAAGGCGGTCGAAGTCTACGAGGTGAGCAAGGCGAAGACCGGTGAACTCTATGAGGCCGCCAAGGAGAGCACCGCAGACGCCTATCAGGTGACCAAGGAAAAATCCAGCGAACTCTACGACGCGGCCAAGGAAACCGCCGCGAAAAGCTATGAGGCAACTGCAGAGAAATCCAGCGAACTCTATCAGACGACCAAGGAGACCTCCGCGAGCGGCTATGAGACCACCAAGGAGAAATCTGCCGAATTGTATGACGCGGCCAAGGCCGAGGGCGCCGAGTTGATGGACCAGGTCAGCGAGCAGCCACCGGTGGTCGAGGAGTCGGCGAGCAGCGGGGAGATGATGCAGCCCGGCCAATGACGGCCGCACAATTTTTGCCAGCCCCCCTGAGCCAAACAGGACGAACCGTAACCCGGCGGCATGTCTCAAGTCGCGCCTCAGAACCGGAAAATCATGCAGCGAACCGGGCAAAGCGGGTCCGCCTTCGTGCAACATGCCGGCTGGCAGAGGCCGTATAATCCGCGGTTTGGCGTTGCGACTGGAGATTGCGCCCCATGGAGCTCGACAGCCTAACGGCGATTTCACCCCTCGATGGCCGCTATGCGGATAAGACCATCGATCTGCGCCCAATCTTCAGCGAGTTCGGGCTGATCCGGCACCGGGTGACTGTCGAGGTCCGCTGGCTGCAGTCATTGGCGGACCATCCCGGCGTCCCCGAGGTGCCGCCCTTTAGCCCACAGGCCCGCGCCGAACTCGAACGCATCGTCAACGAGTTTGGCGTTGTGGATGCGCAGCGCATCAAGACGATCGAGCGCAGCACCAACCACGATGTCAAGGCGGTCGAGTATTTGATCAAGGAGAAGATCGCGGATTACCCAGAACTCGAAAATGTCAGCGAGTTCGTCCATTTCGCCTGTACCTCCGAGGACATCAACAATCTGTCACATGCGCTGATGTTGCGCGAGGGCCGAGACGGCCAGTTGCTGCCGCTGGCCGATGAGATAATCGGGGCGATCCGTCGCCTCGCCCATACCTATGCCGGGCAACCCATGTTGTCGCGCACGCATGGCCAGCCCGCCTCGCCGACGACACTCGGCAAAGAGATGGCGAACGTGGTCGCCCGCCTGGTGCGACAGCGTCAACAGATCGCCAGTGTCACACTGCTGGGCAAGATAAACGGTGCCGTGGGCGGTTATAACGCGCACCTGGTGGCCTACCCGGATGTCGACTGGGCCGCACATGCCCGGCAGTTCGTGGAGTCGCTGGGAATCGTCTGGAATCCCTACACCATCCAGATCGAGCCGCATGACTATATGGCGGAGTTGTTCGATGCGATTGCCCGATTCAACACCATTCTGATTGATTTCTGCCGCGATGTCTGGGGCTACATCTCGATCGGCTATTTCAAACAGAAAACGGTCGCCGGCGAGGTCGGCTCTTCTACCATGCCGCACAAGGTGAATCCGATCGATTTCGAGAACGCCGAGGGCAATCTCGGCATGGCTAACGCCGTATTCGACCATCTCGCCGGTAAACTGCCGATCTCGCGCTGGCAGCGCGACCTGACCGACTCTACCGTGCTCCGTAATGCCGGGGTCGGGTTTGCCTATTCGATCATCGCCTGGCGCTCGGCCCTGCGGGGCACCGCAAAGCTCGAGGTGGATGCGCAGCGACTCGCGGCCGATCTGGATGCGAATTGGGAGGTGCTCGCCGAACCCATCCAGACCGTGATGCGACGCTACGGCATCGAACAGCCGTATGAAAAACTCAAGGCGTTGACGCGCGGCCAACGCGTCGATCAGGCCGGCATCGAGGCGTTTATCGACGGCCTGTCACTGCCGCAAGCGGTGAAGAGCGAGTTGAAGAAGCTGACGCCCCAGACCTATATCGGCAGTGCGGCATCCCAGGCGCACAAGGTGTGAGCTGCGCCGAAAAGCACCTGCGCTAAAAAAAGCCGCACCCAACCAGGGTGCGGCTTTCTTGGTTCGCGCTAGGCCGCTTACTTGGTGTTGATTTCCACGCGGCGGTTCATTGCGCGCCCGTCGCGGGTGGCGTTGCTGGCGACCGGGGCGCTCTCGCCCATGCCCTTCACGGTAATGCGTGACATGCTGACGCCTTTGCCCTCCAGATAGTTTGCTGCCGACTGGGCACGACGCTCGGACAGGCCCAGATTGTAGGCCTCCGGGCCGGTGCTGTCGGTGTGGCCCACGATCTCGAGCATCTCGTCGCCTTTCGACGCCTTGACGTTGGCGGCCACGTCATCCAGCTCATCGAACATCTTCCGCTTCAGGACCGCGCTGTCGAAGTCGAAGTGATCTGCCGTGACGTTAATGGTCACGCTGGCGATGATTTCGCAACCCTTCGCGTCGACCTTGGCACCAGCCGGGGTCCCCGGGCACTGGTCCAGATAATCCGGTACGCCGTCACCATCGCTGTCGACGGGGCAGCCGTCTGCATCGACACCCACGCCTTTGGGCGTATTCGGGCATTTGTCTCTGCTGTCCGGGACGCCGTCGCCGTCCGAGTCTGCCTCGGCGGCCATCACCTCGACGCAGCCCATGGCACCCGTGGCGTCCATGTTGCCGCCCCTGGCGGTCCAGCACTCACCGTAGTTGGTCTTCACGCCTTCCCCGCTAGGGTTCGACAAAAAAGTGGGTTCTTCGTGGGCCGCGGCCATAACCGCGCCGGCGGATAGGCCAATGACAAGACTCAGCGGCACTGCTAATGCGCTGGTATGGTATTTACTCGTGTTATGAAACATGTTCTATCTCCCCAGGTCTTGAAAATTCTTCGCGGAAAGGTTTTTCGGAATTGTAGAGAAAGGCCAGTCGGCCGCCGCCGGCGGTTACTGGGCTCCTCCGCGGGCATTAGACCATCTATTTCACGGACTGCAAGCCCCCAGTGCGCGGAATCCGCGAGTTTTCCCGCATCCTCGCCCTGTTGGCCGAGCAAGCTGTCGAATATATTCGTTTTTGCTAATTTACCGGTCCAATTCACGAGCAGCCGCGCGGTGCGGCTTTGTGACCTACGCCCCAGCACGCTCAACACGATCCGCATAGGCTGCAAGCGCGTTGGTTGGCTGTCTGAATTGCCTCTTCTCCGGCCCGCAGACCGGCCAGCTCGTGACTCCCGCTCGGACTGCCGCCAGGGTAGTAGGCGCCAGTCCTTTTTTTTCCCGCCAAGGGGGCAGCGATGAACGACAGCGGCCACCGGCTGCGGCTTCCCCGGGGGCTCGATGGCGAGACATTCCTGCGCGATTATTGGCAGAAGCAGCCGCTGTTGATGCCGGCGGCCCTGCCCACGCAGCACTTCACCCTGACCCCCGAGGAACTCGCCGGACTGGCCTGCGAAACGCAGGTCGAGTCCCGCCTTATTCTCGAGGGCGAGGAGGGTCGCTGGGAGGTCCGCCATGGGCCCTTCGATGACGCCGACTTTGCCGCACTGCCAGAATCGCACTGGACGCTGCTGGTGCAGGATGTCGACAAATACATCCCAGACACGGTCTCTCTGATTGAGACCTTTGACGTGGTGCCTGACTGGCGTATCGATGACGTTATGATCAGCTACGCTACCGACCAGGGTGGCGTAGGCCCGCACAGCGACGCCTATGACGTCTTCCTCATACAGGCATCCGGCCGACGGCGCTGGCGAATCAGCAACCGGCACTACACGGAAAGCGACCTCCTGCCGGGCATTGAACAACGTATCCTGGCACGTTTTGACACCGCCCAGGAATGGCTGCTCGAGCCCGGTGACGTGCTGTATCTTCCACCGGGGGTGGCGCATTGGGGAACCGCCGAGGGGCCATGCATGACCTATTCGCTCGGATTCCGCGCCCCCAGCCAGCAAGAGCTGGCGTCCGAATGGTTTCAGCACCTGGTATCACTCAGCGACGAACGTCGCCTGGACGACCCCGACGATCTGCGGGCCGACAGCCGTGCGCAACTGACTACTGGTGTGTTCCTGCACGCAGCCCAGCTGCTGAACGAGCTGCCTGATACGCACTCCGACGACTTTCGTCGCTGGCTCGGCCGCTATCTCACCGAACCCAAGGCGCAGTTTGAGATCCCGCCGCGCGATCCCGCATGGCAACACGCAGATCTCGCGGACTGCCTCCAACAGGGACAGACGCTGCGGCGGCATCCTTTTGCACGTATTGCCTGGACGGTGATGGACGACGCTCAGGTGGTCTTGTTCGTGCAAGGAGAGGATCTGACGCTGCCGTCGTTTCTGCAACCCATGGTCAGACAGATTGCCGAACGGCGTCTGCTGGAGGCCGAAGAGATCGCCCCGGTCATCGCCGCGACCCCCAAGGCCGGTAGCCTGCTATTGAGACTGCTCAACGACGGTATTCTCGAAGTCGGTGAGGAATGATCCATGGATGCGGTGATTGAGCAAGTGGACTGGAACCGGAAGAAATCGGTACTGCTGGCGATCCGATTTGCCGTTTTCGTCGACGAACAGGGCGTGCCGGCGGAACTGGAGCAGGATGCCCGCGACCCCGACGCGATTCACCTGCTGGCAACCAGTCAGGTGGGTGAACCCATCGCGACTGCCCGTATGCTCGCGGACGGACATATCGGACGCATGGCGGTGCTGCCTGACTGGCGCCGCCGCGGCATCGGCGCCGCGATGCTGCGCCGACTCGTCGAGATCGCGTCCGCACAAGGCCGGCGCGAGGTCTTCCTGCATGCACAGTGTCAGGCCGAGCCGTTTTACCGGCGGCACGGGTTCGTCGCCGAGGGCGAAGAATTCGAGGATGCGGGGATTTCACATCGTCGCATGCATGCCGCTATCTCGTGCTATGACAGCTAACCATCGAGGAGCTTTTATGCGACGTCTAATCGTCATCGCGCTGCTCTGCCTCGGCGGCAGTGTTCTCGCCGACGCCACCCAGGTCGAAGTGATCCAGATCATGAGCCGGCCTGCGGCGACCTTGATCGATACCATCACGCCATTGATCGGCGAGCACAGCAGCGTATCGGCCCACCACGACAAATTGGTCATCAAAGGCACCCGTGCCGAGATAGACGCCATCCGCACACTGCTGCGCGATCTCGATCGTCCAGCACGCCGCCTGCTCATCGAGGTGCGCCAAGTCGGTAGTCAATCGCTGTCGTCGAAGGATTTCGGCTACGGCGTGCACACCGACAACGTGCGCCTTGGACGGGTGGCGCCGGGCAGCGATGCAAGCATCAGCTTTCAGGGTATCCAGACCCGCGGTCGCGACGACGGTCTGCAGCGCGTCCAGGCGCTCGACGGACTTCCGGCCACGATCCGTGTCGGCCAGTCCGTGCCCGTCTATCAGGCCTATGAGTACATCGGACGTTACCCCGTTGCCCGGGGCTACGAGGTAGATTATCGAGACACGGCCAGTGGCTTCATCGCTCTGCCGCGTGTGCATGGCGATCAAGTGACCGTCGAGATCTTTCAGCAGCAGGAAAGGCCGAGCTATAACGGTCGTTTTGACCACCAGCAGGCAGCCACCGTGCTGCGCGGTAATCTCGGCCAGTGGCTGACACTCGGTTCAATCGGCGGTACCGCGCGCGATTCGGGAAATACCATCGGTCGTTCTTTTCAGACCCGGCGCGCGCAGGACAGGCAACTCGAACTGCGCGTCCTGGCGATCGACTGAAGCCCGGCTAGCCTGGGACCCGCCATTGCTTGAGCAAGGCGTCGCGGTTGGCCTCGAGCCACTGCACGGCCATGATCACACTGGTGGTGTTCAGCCGACCGAACAACGCCGCCACGGCCTCCTCACGCGGCATGGTCACCACGCGCATCTCTTCGCCTTCGTGCTCGAGGCCGTGAATGCCACCAGCCCGGGTAGCGTCGACCCTGCCGCAGTAGAGGTTTATGCGTTCGACCGACATGCCGGGACTGACGATGAACTCACCGATATGGGTCAATGCGATGAGCTGGCAGCCGGCCTCTTCGACTACCTCACGCCGCGCGACGGACTCCGGCGTCTCATGCGTGCGATCACAGAAGCCGGACACCGTCTCTATCGACCACGGCGGATCGACCGTGCCCATCAAACCGACGCGAAACTGTTCGACCAGGACTAGGCTGTCTTCCAGCGGGTCGTAGAGCAATACCGACACCGCCGCCAACCGCTCGATGCGCTCGCGGGTGATCTCGGTGCACCAACCGCCATGAAAGCTCGAGTGTCGCAGGCGATAGCGCTTCATCTGGAAGAAGCCGTCGAGGATGGTCTGGTTGTCGAGCAGCTCGTATTCCTGCGTCATCGATGCGTCCCATTAGCGGTGCCGCAATCGCAGCGTTGCCCGGAAAAAAACAAGGCCCGCTCTCGCGAGCGGGCCCTTAGCCTCAGCGCTCGCCGGACCTCAGTTCAGGGACTGATAATAGTCGATTAGGATTTGTGCCACCTCGGGGCGCGAAAATTCCTTTGGCGGCGCATCGCCTTTGCCGAGCATCTCCCGCACCTTGGTGCCGGACAATAGGATGAAGTCTTCCTTGGTGTGGTCCGGTGCCTCGCGCATCATTACCACTTTATTGAGCTTCTTCGACCAGGCGGTGTGATCCGCCTTGAAGATCTCGATCTCGAGCGCGCCTTCGGGTACTTCCTCGTCGAAGATGGTTTGTGCGTCGAACGCGCCATAGTAATCGCCGACACCGGCGTGATCGCGACCGATGATGAAGTGCGAGGCGCCCATGTTCTGCCGGAAGTAGGCATGCAGCACGGCCTCACGCGGGCCGGCATACAGCATGTCGAAGCCATAGCCGGTGACCATTGCGCTGTTCGGCGGGAAGTAGAGTTCGACCATCTTGCGAATAGCGGAATCACGCACCGGAGCGGGGATATCGCCGGGCTTGAGTTTACCCAGCAGCATGTGAATCACGAGGCCGTCGCAGCCCAGGCGATCCATGGCCATGTGGCAGAGTTCCTCATGCGCCAGATGCATTGGATTGCGGGTCTGAAAGGCCACGACCTTACCCCAGCCACGCTCCGCGATTTCGTTGCGGATCTCGACGGCGGTGCGGAAGGTATCGGGAAAGTCGGTGATGAAATAGGAGAAATTCAGCACCTGGATCGAACCGGAAAGGGCGATGCGGCCCTGTGAGTTGAATGCCGCCACGCCGGGGTGCTCGGGATCGGCGGTGCGATAGACCTTTTCGGTCATCACGCGCATCTGGTCGTCGCTGACGGTCTCGATCGCATCCACGTCCATCACCGCGAGGACAGGATTGCCCTCGACGTTGGGATCGCGCAACGCAATGCGTCGGGCGTCGCCAATGGCATCGGTACTCTCGACGAGACACATGACCGGCACCGGGAAGAAAGACCCATCGGTCAGGGTCATTTTCTCTGCGGCGCCCATGGCGTCGGCGACGTTCATGTAGCCCTTCAGGGGATTGAAGTACCCCGCCCCCATCATCACCGCATTGCCGGCGGCCTGGGAACTAATGACAACGGACGGCAGGACCACGGCATCGTGGCTGAGTGCGTCGTGCCTGCTCGAATCGTAAACGAACAGCGGTTGCAAGGTGTCGGAACCGACCGGCTTGATCATGCGGGAGCCTCCTGAGAGCGTTACGGGTACGGTTCTGTCGGCCCGCCCCCGATGTTGATTGGTAGCCGGAAGTGCTTGTTTAAGCTGAGAAATAGCTAACAGACTTCGATTACCTTATAAAAAGCAGCGTTAAGCTATCAGACCTGCCCGGGCGGCGCGCCATGGTTCTCTTTATGCAGCGGTAAAAATCGTCGCTTGTGCACTCGACGGGGACGCGAGAGAGATGGCCCGCATAGAGGCATCCCCAGGCGCGCGTGGCACCGGGAAACCCTCTGCCTGGTCCGCCTATCCGGCCAGGGCCGCCGCAACCTCCGCATTGATCGCGTCCAGGCTGCCGCGCGGATCGGCCGCCGCCGTGATCGGCCGCCCCACCACCAGGTAGCTCGCTCCGGCACGCATGGCATCGGCAGGCGTCATTACGCGTCTCTGATCATCCAAGGCAGCGCCAACAGGGCGAACACCCGGCGTGACCAGCCGGAACCCGGAGCCGCAGGCACCGCGCAAGGCAGAGACCTCCAGTGGCGAGCACACGACGCCATCGAGGCCGCTGTCTTGGGCCAGTGTGGCCAATCGCAGCACATTCTCACCCGGTGTCCCGGCGAGCCCAATCTCGACGATATCTTCCCGAGCGAGGCTGGTGAGTACGGTCACCGCTATCAACAGGGGGCGCCGGCTCAGCGTCGCGAGCCGCTCGGCCGCGGCATGCATCATGCGACGTCCTCCTGAGGCGTGAACGTTCATCATCCATACGCCGAGATCTGCGGCCGCTGCACAGGCCGCCGCAACGGTATTGGGGATATCGTGATACTTCAGATCGAGAAATATCTCGAACCCCTTGCCGGCCACGTCCTCGACAAACGCGGGACCCGCGCGGGTGAACAGCTCTTTGCCGATCTTGACCCGGCACTGCGACGGATCGATTCGCGCAAGCAGATCGAGCGCGGGTGCCGCGGCAGGGAAATCCAGGGCAACGATGATTTCGGGATCTCTCAGGCTCACAGGCGGTTCACGGTGTGCTGTGGACCGGCAGGTGATCGCAGCCGGGCTTGCGCTTGATCGTACTCCAGCGCCGGCAGCTTGGGCACTGCCAGTGCAGCGTCTTCGCCGCAAAGCCGCAGTGCGCACACTGGTAAACGGGTCGCTGCTCCAACAGCTGAAGGATCTGCGGCCGCAGGCTCGCCAGAAACTCTGCCGCACGCTCTTGCGTCATCCGCGCATCGAGTTCGAGGCTGCGCAACAAGAGGGTCAAGTTCGGCCGCTCAGTCAGTCGCGCGGCCAGATAGTCGGCGGCCTCCGTCGCGCCTTCCTGTTCCGTAAGCAGGTCCGCCAGTGCCAGTTCCGCCCCGGCACAGGGATGCGCGGTAGCCATCGCCTCGAGATACTGGCGCAGTGCCTGCAGATCCCCGAGCTGCCGATAGTTGTTCACAATCTCCGGCAGCACCTCGGGCAGATAGCTTGCATCCCGTTCCGCCGCCTGGCGCAGCGCGCGAATGGCCGACCGATGGTCGCCCTGTGCCGCCGCGAACTGGGCCTGCAGATGATGTGCGCGCAAGCAGTTCCGATAGGTGGCCGACGCCCTCTTCAGACTGGCTTGGGCATCATCGGTCCGGCCTTGCGACTGTGCAGACAACGCAAGTTCGCAATGGTAGTGCGATTTCTGCAGCGACATATCTTCAGCGATCAGCGCCTCGAGCGCCTCGGTGACCTCGAGGCAGGCCTGCCAGTCGCTTTCCTGCTCGTAGATCACTAGCAGGTTCTGCAGTGCAGGCCTCACGTGCAGCCTGGTCTCCCGGAGTTCGCGGAACAGATTTTCGGCCCGGTCCAACAGACCGGCGCGCATATAGTCCTGGCCCAGCTCCAGCAGCGCCTGAGCGCGCTGCTCGCGGGTCAGCGCCGGACGCGCGATGAGATTCTGGTGGATTCGAATCGCCCGCTCCACTTCCCCGCGGCGGCGAAACAGATTGCCGAGTGCAAGATGCGTTTCGACGGTACTGCTGTCCACCTCAAGCATCTCGACGAAGGCATCGATGGCCTTATCGGGCTCTTCGTTCAGCAGATGATTCAGGCCGCGGAAATAGACTTTCCCGGTCTCGCCGGTAGCCTTGTCTTTCTGCTCGCGCACGCTTCTGCGTGCCGCCAACCAACCGGAGGCCGCCGCGACAGGCAATAACAAGAGGAGGAGTTCCTGCACAGGCTCAGCGTCCCTTGACGGACATGGCTCGCAGGCCTTTGATCTCTTCGTTGACCAAGCGCGACTTTCTACGCAGGTCAGCATTCTGTTTCTTCACCCGGAGGAAGTAGACCATCCCCGCCAGACCGCCGAGCAGTATGCCACCGCCGAGAACGAGCAATAGCAGCACCGACAACGGCAGCTCTGGCCTGATGAAGTAGAGATCGACCATCACGGGCGCATCATTCATGACCGCAAAACTCGCGCCCAGAAGCATTAACGCCAGCAACAGTAGCAGCTTGATGACAACCAAGGTGAATTCCCCGAATCAGCCGAAAACGCGCCGTGCGTCGGCAGCCCATGATAGCAAGGAACGGGAAAAGGCATGCGCCGGGCGCGCAACGCCCGGACT
>JAHEJD010000033.1 GCA_024639005.1 Chromatiaceae bacterium
TTGGGACAGCAGTAAGGCCGCGAGCAGCAAAAAAACGGTAGAGATCAGCTTGTGCATCATGCGTTCCATCGAAGAAAAAGTCCGCGCAGTCTACCGACAAACGCGGCCCGCGAGAATGACCGTCAACCGATGGCGGAAACACGGGATGACCCAAAAGGGCTGACCGCGTAGGCGGCGTGCGGCCGCCGGGGTCTGACCTCGTACGGCGATTTCGATAGTTAAAAACTAACAACGTCTTTTAAATAAACAATTTTCACTATCGATCAGGTGCCCCGATACTCCTCGCTCCGAACAGCAATTCACCGCTTCCAAGGAGCATGCAATGCAACTCGAAAACTGCGAAGGCCGACAGGTCCCCAACGTCACTTTCCGCACCCGCCGCGACCACGAGTGGGTCGACGTCAGCACCGATGAGGTGTTTCGCGGCAAGACGGTCGTGGTATTCGCGCTACCCGGCGCCTTCACACCGACCTGCTCGTCGACCCACGTCCCGCGTTACAACCAGCTGGCCGCCGAACTGAAGCGCCACGGCGTCGACGACATCGTCTGTCTATCGGTCAACGATGCCTTTGTGATGAACGAGTGGCGGGCCGAGCAGAAGGCCTGGGACATCACCTTCCTGCCTGACGGCAACGGCGATTTCAGCCGCGGCATGGGGATGTTGGTACCGAAGGCAGACCTCGGGTTCGGCGAGCGTTCCTGGCGCTACTCGATGCTGGTCAAGGACGGCGTCATCGAAAAGATGTTCATCGAACCCGATCAGCCGGGCGACCCCTTCGAGGTCTCCGACGCCGACACCATGCTGAGCTTTATCGCGCCGCATGCCAGCAGGCCGCTCGATGCGACGGTCTTCACCCGCGAGGGTTGTCCTTTCTGCGCACGTGCCAAGGGTATGCTGCGTGAAGCCGGAATCCAATATGACGAACTCGTGCTCAACCGCGACTTCGGCGAGGTCACGCTGCGGGCAGTCGCCGGCGCCTCGTTGGTGCCGCAGGTGTTCATCAATGGTGAACACATCGGCGGCTCCGACGATCTGGAGCAGCTCCTGGCCCGACGCGATCAGGCGGCAGCTTAGCAAAAATAGCGCGGTACGCGCGGTCCGACACCCCCGTACCGCCACCAATCGAACTCTTGGAGTAGTGCTATGAATACGCATTTTGACCTTATCGCCATCGGCGGTGGCAGCGGCGGTCTGGCCGTGGCCGAAACGGCCGCGCAATACGGCAAGCGAGTCGCGATCGTCGAATCACGCAAGCTGGGCGGAACCTGTGTGAACAATGGCTGCGTACCGAAGAAGATCATGTGGTACGCGGCGAATCTCGCGCACGCAGTCGATGACGCGGCTGACTTTGGCATCCCGGCGACCCGCGGCACCACCGACTGGGAAAAGCTGGTTGCTGGTCGCGAGGCCTATATAGGCCGCATCAACCGCTATTGGGACAGCTATGTCGTTGACAACGGTATTGTCCGGATTGGTGGTACCGCGCGCTTCATCGACGCCCACACGATCGATGTGGAAGGGAGGCGCTATACCGCCGACCATATCGCTATTGCTACGGGCGGTCGCCCGATCGTGCCCCCCCTACCCGGCGCTGAGCTGGGTATCACCTCAGACGACTTCTTCGCATTGACTGCGCAACCACGCAACGTGGCGATCATCGGCGCCGGCTATATCGGCGTCGAGTTCGCCGGTGTGCTACGTGCGCTGGGCTCGGTGGTCACCCTGGTGGCGCTCGAGGGCCGGGTGCTCGAGAGCTTTGACGACATGATCAGCGATGTCTTGCTGAACGAGATGCACAAACAGGGCATCACCACTCATCTCGGCTTTCAGGTGGCGGGGTTGGCGCAGACTGCGCAGGGCATCGCGCTGAATGCCAGTGACGGGCAGCGTCTGGACGGCTTCGACACCGTGATCTGGGCCGTAGGCCGGGCGCCGAACACGCACGACCTGGATCTTCACAAGGCCGGCGTCGAGACGCGTGCCAGCGGCATTGTGCCGACCGATGAGGCCCAGAACACCAATGCGTCTGGCATCTACGCGCTCGGCGATATTACCGGTCGCACGCCGCTGACACCGGTGGCCATCGCGGCCGGGCGGCGTCTCGCCGCGCGCCTATTCGGCGACCAGCCCGAAAGTAGGGTCGACTACACAAACGTCCCGAGTGTTGTGTTTGCTCATCCGCCGATTGGCGCCGTCGGTCTGACCGAACAGCAGGCACGTGAGCGGCACAGCAAGGTTACTGTCTACAAGACCGCGTTCACGCCGATGCGTCATACGCTGTCAGCGCACGGCATGACCACGGCGATGAAACTGGTCTGCAGCGGCGAGCGCGAGCAGGTAGTCGGTATTCATCTGGTCGGGGACAACGTCGACGAAATGCTTCAAGGCTTCGCGGTGGCAATGAAGATGGGCGCCACCAAGGCCGACCTCGACGCGACCATACCGATCCACCCGATCAGTGCCGAGGAACTGGTGACAATGAAGCTGGCGGAGCCGGAGCCGCAGACACACCACAGCCTCGACAGCGGCGTGGAGTGGAGAGAGGCAGGGTAATCGCGGCCTCGCGCGGCGCCAGCGCTTTTGCACCGGCGCCGCGGATCAGGGTCCGGCGTCGGCGTCCGACCGATCGGCGGGATCTGCGTCCCGCTCTTTCGGCTTGGTGTCTCTTTTCAGGTCAATAAGCTGCCATATGCCGAACGTGAATACCGCGCCGAAGAACAGCAGACCGAGCAGGGGCTTGAAGACGCCGTAATCCACTACACGCCCTCGCTGGCAGGATACCGGGTTGGATCCATCACCAACGGAACAATATCCACTGGTTGATGTTGTTGCGGACCGGCTCGCCTGGCCGATAATCGAGTTCGCCATCACCATTGGTATCGATGAAATGGTATGGCGGGCCGATGCGCGGCTGAACCCGCACCAGATAAAGTTGCCCGTTGACGCGATACTCATAGACGGTCTCGCGGGGCGTTCGGCGGATGGTGACCTCGGGCTCAAGGGCCTCACCAGATTGCAGCTGCGGCGGGGGCTCCGGTGCCTCGATAGGCTGCCTGTCGTCTGCGAGCGAGGCGCCGGCGGCGACCAGCAGGGCCAGCGCGCTGGGCCAAAATCTCTTTTCTCCTGTTTTCTGCATCGCCGCCATGATTCTTCTCCCAACCGGGCCCGCTATCGCTGTTGGTTAGTTTGGCACAGTGCGGCCCTAAGAAACCGAAGCCCGTCACCACCTGAGAGATCGGCACGCAAAGGCATCTGAATCATGTCATCGGCACAAGGGCCGCCGTTCTTGATCATCGAATCGCCGCGCCCGAGAAGCGCGGCAGCAGCGCGAAATAAAAGTACTATGCCACAGCGGGCGCGCCCAATTCGTCGGCGGGGTGCCGCCATCGGTGATCTGACCGTGGCCGATCAATTGTGGCTTGGCGGCGCCCACATCCCCCAGTAGGATGACGGCACTTGTCGGGGACGCCCCGACCACCCCATCTTTTTGCGAGAGCATACACAATGAAGGCCACCGTCATCGGCCTCGGCGCCATGGGCGCCGGCATGGCCGGCAATCTGTTCCGTGCCGGGCATCTGAAAACTGCCTGGAACCGCTCACCCGAACGCGCCCATGCGGCCGCCGCTGCGCATGGCTTTGCCATCGCGGACTCGCTAGAGGCCGCAGCCGGTCAGGCAGACCTGGTGATCACCTCCGTATCAGCCGACGGCGACCTGCGCGAGGTAATCGATCGCCTGGCGCAGGTGATGACCGCTGGCAGCGTTGTCTTGGACACCTCGACGGTCAGCATCGAGACCGCCCGCGAGGTCTCGGCGCGCCTCGCGGCACATGGCATCCACTTCCTGGACGCACCGGTGTCGGGTGGCCAGGAGGGTGCCGAGAAGGCCACTATGGTAGTGATGGTCGGCGGCGACCTGGGCGTACTGGAGCAGGTCGTGCCCATCCTGCAGAGCATCAGCCGCAAGGTCGTGCACATGGGGGCGGTCGGTAGCGGCCAGGCGACCAAGGCTGTCAATCAGATCATGTGCGCCGGCATCAACCAGGCGGTGACCGAGGCACTCGCGTTCGGTCAGCATCAGGGGCTCGACATGGACAAGGCCATCGACGTGGTCAGCAGCGGCGCCGCCGGCAATTGGTTCGTCGAACACCGCGGCCGCAGCATGACGCAGGGCAGCTTCACGCCGGGGTTCCGGGTGGCACTGCATCACAAGGATCTCAAGATCTGCCAGGCTATGCTGGCCGCCGACCACACCCAGCTGCCAATGGTCGAGATGACGCTGGTGCATTACGATCGCCTCATGAACGACGGCCACGGCGACGAAGATATTTCGGCGCTCTATCGGCTGAAGCGAACGCTGTTCGGCGAAGGCTTCTAGTTAACCACTAACGAGTTGTACAAGCGCCTGCCCAGTAAGGCGCTGAGCCCAGCAGAATGACGTACGCTACCAGCCGCCGTCTCGGTCCAGCCGGACGGACCCCCGCGCGATGAAAGACCTGAATCCGCGTCAACGCGAGGCGGTACGCCACCTCGACGGCCCCTTGCTAGTGCTGGCCGGTGCGGGTTCCGGCAAGACCCGGGTGATCACCGCCAAGATTGCGTATTTGATCGACCAGGCCGGGATGCCGGCGCGCCATATCACCGCCGTTACCTTCACCAACAAGGCAGCGCGCGAAATGAAAGGCCGTGTCAGCAGGCTCATGGGGCGAGAGGCCGGCCGCGGCCTGACCATCTCGACCTTTCACACACTCGGGTTGAACATGCTGCGCCGCGAACGCGAGGCGGCCGGCCTGCGCGACGGCTTCAGCATCTTTGACGAACAGGATGTCGAACAGCTGTTGCGCGAGCTGTCGAAAAAGAATGAGGCCGACAAAGAGACGCTGCAGCACGCGCGGCGGCAGATCTCGGCATGGAAGAACGACCTGATCGATCCCGCAACCGCGCAGGTCCAGGCCACAGACGATATCGAAGCCTTCTTCGCGGCGCTGTACCACGCCTATCAGCGCGCGCTGCGCGCCTACAACGCGGTTGATTTCGATGACCTCATCATGCTGCCGGTGACCATGCTGCGCACTGACGCCCAACTGCGCGAGCGTTGGCAGAATCGCATCCACTATCTGCTGGTGGATGAATACCAGGACACCAACGGTGCCCAGTATGAACTGGTCAGACTCATGGTCGGGGTGCGCGGTGCGCTGACGGTGGTCGGTGACGATGATCAGTCCATCTATGCGTGGCGTGGCGCGCGGCCGGAAAACCTCGCCCGACTGCGCGAAGACCTGCCGCGCCTGCAGCTGATCAAACTCGAGCAGAACTACCGTTCGACCGGACGCATCCTGCATGCGGCCAATACGCTAATCAGCAACAATGATCATGTGTTCCAGAAACGCCTGTGGAGCGAACTCGGTCCAGGCGATCCATTGCGCGTAATCACCTGCCGAGACGAGGAGGACGAGGCCGAGCGGGTGATCAGCGAGATCCTCAGGCAACGTTTCCAGAGCAGCGCGCCATTCAGCGACTTTGCCATTCTGTATCGCGGGAATCATCAGGCACGGCCTTTCGAAAAGGCGCTGCGGCAACAGAATATCCCCTACTTCCTCAGCGGTGGGACTTCGTTCTTTTCGCGCACCGAGGTCAAGGACGTCATCGCCTACCTGCGTCTGATGGCCAATCCGGACGACGACCGGGCCTTTCTGCGCATCATCAATACACCACGCCGCGAGATCGGGACCGGCACACTGGAGAGGCTCGCGCTGTACGCGGGTGAACGCCAGTGTTCGCTATTGCACGCGACCAACGAGCTGGGGCTGGCCGAGCGCCTGCAGCCGCGCCCACTCGCCAAGCTGCGTGAGTTCGCCGAGTGGCTCGCGGGTCTACTCAAAGCGAGTGTCGACGATCCCGCCGTAGTCACCGTCCGCAGACTGCTCGGTGAACTCGATTACCGTGACTGGCTCGACCGGACGAGTCCGAGCGACGCCGCCAGCCAGCGCCGCTGGGAGAATATCGAAGACCTCATCGCCTGGCTGGACAGGCTGCAGGGTGACGAGCATGACGGCGAGTCGCTGGCACAGATCCTCAACCACCTCGCCCTGATGGATATCCTAGACCGCCAGGATGAGGACCAGGGCGGCGACCGCGTGGCACTGATGACCCTGCACGCCGCAAAGGGCCTGGAGTTTCCGCATGTCTTCCTGGTCGGTATGGAGGAGGAGCTCCTGCCACACCGCAGCAGCATCGAAGAGGACAATATCGCCGAGGAGCGGCGTCTCGCCTACGTCGGCCTGACGCGGGCGCAGCGGACCCTGGTCATGACATGCGCAGAGCGCCGCCGGCGCGGCGGGGAGATGGCGCGCTGCGAATCCAGCCGTTTCTTGAGCGAGCTACCGGTCGAGGATCTGATCCGGGAGGGGCGCGGCGTTACGCTATCCGCTGAGGAGAAACAGGCACGGGGGAAGGCACATCTGGCGGGCCTGAAGGCCATGCTGGACGACTGACGGTGCGCTTTGCCGGCGGAGGCGCGTTGCGCCGCAGCTGCGTGGCACCTCGGATCGAATCCACAGACTCGTGACGCTACTCAGACGCGTTCACCATATAGGCGACCGCCGACTGGATGTCGGCATCGGACAGGTCAACGCGCCCCCCTTTCGCCGGCATCGTGCCCTTCCCGTTGATCGCGCTGGCGTGCAGTACCTCCATCCCCTGTGCGATGCGCGGTGCCCAGGCCGCCTTGTCGCCCAGCTTGGGCGCACCCGCCGCACCGGTAGCGTGGCAGGCGAGACAGGCCATGCCATACACGGATTCGCCCTTGGCCAAATCCACTGCGGCCCCGGCGCTGGGCGGACTGGCCGGTGCAGCTGCCGGCACTACCGCTGCCGCCATCGGCTTCTCGGCTGATGGCGCCGGTGGGGTCTCATTTGCAGGCGCCACGGCAGCCGGCGCGGCGACGTTCACCGCCCCTATGGGTCTGATGCGCTCTGCGACCGCAGCGCGCACTCTCGGATCATCGCCCCGCGCCTCTTCGACAGAACCGGTGATGGTCGAGGCAGCGATCAGGATCAGCACCGTGAAGACCACCAGTGACCCCAAAATCAGCAGAAACATGCGCAAAAAGGCGGCGTCGTTGTGTGCAGACACGATAATCGCTCCTCGGGAGATCAGCTTGTCGCCGGTTTCATCCCGGCAAGTTCAACCGAAATTATAACGACTTGCGTTTGCCCCGGGTACCTCCGGCGGGGTCAAATGACTTAGTTTTCGTTGAATTCGCCGATCTGCAGCAGACGAGGCAGGTCGAGTATCGTTACCCGCTGGCGCTCGCAGACCATGACGCCGTCGGCTCGGAGCCGGCGCAGCACCCGGTTGGTGTGAACCGGGGTCAGGCCCGACAGTTCGCCGAGCATCTCCTGGGTCAGCGGGAACGGCATGCTGTGGGCCCGCTCCCCGTCGCCCTCTGCATGCGGCTCGAGGCGATGAAATAGCTCGGCGATCAGATGGGCGATGCGCTGCTCCGCCGACTTGCGCGCCAGACCGAGCACTTTCGACTCGCAGGTAGCCAGGTAGCGTGCCTGAATCTCGGTGATATGGCGCGCTATCTTGGCGTCTCGATCGAGCATGGCATGCAAGTCGGCCTGCCGAAAGCCACACACCACGGCATCCGTAATGGCCATTGCGCTATGACCGTATAGCCCGTCGGTGAGTGCAGCATAGCCGATGAAGTCGCCCGGCAGCGCCACTCGAAGGCCTTGCCGGGCACCTTCGGAATCGCTTCGGTAGAGCATAAGCCAACCCGAGAACAGGGTGTAGGCCATTGTGGAGGGCGCCCCTTCCTCAAAGAGATGGCCGCGCGCCGATAGCCTGTATTGACCGAATCGTCGTGACTCGGCCTCGTGCAGATAGTCGTCGTTAATGACCTGGAACAACGCCTTCTCACGCACCGGGCAGACGGCGCATCGGGTCGGTGCAGGACGCACCTCAGTCATTTTGTTGGTCTTCACCGCCGTGTCTCTCCGGGCATACGACCGTAGTCATCCGCCCGCGCTTGCCTAGTTGGTGCGCGCGGATGAGCGAGCGTTGGCATCGCGCAGGTTACCCACGGACCGCCGAACAATTTCCCTGCGTCCCTCAGGGGTTGCGGGCGCAGTGCCGCCAGGGACCACCAGGATTTCGTGTAGACTGCCGGCCGTCCAGCGACCGAGAACCCCCGCGCGAATGAGCACTGGCAGCACTGACCCCGCCTTGCGGATCGACGCTCTGAGTTGCGTGCGCGGTGACCGGATGCTGTTTCGCGATCTCGATTTCGACCTGGACGCCGGCGAGCTGCTGCACCTCAAGGGCGAGAACGGCAGCGGCAAGACCACTCTGCTGCGCGCGCTGGCTGGGCTACTCTTGCCCGAGTCGGGCGAGATCCGCTGGCGCGGGGCTGATATTCGTCGCCTGCGTGAGGAATATTCCCGCCATCTGCTCTACCTGGGTCATTTGAACGGGATCAAGGGCGACCTGACCGCGGTGGAGAACCTGCGCATCACCGCCGTGCTGGACGGTTTTCGACTGACCGAGTCGCGTGCCTGGGAGGTTCTCGGCAAAATCGGGCTGCGGGGACACGAGGACCTGCCGAGCAAGCATCTCTCGCAGGGACAGAAAAGGCGCGTCGCCCTCGCCCGGCTGCTCGTCAACCGGGCGAGCCTGTGGATACTCGACGAACCGTTCACGGCGCTGGATGTTGCCGCGGTGCAGCTGCTGCAGGAGGTCATCCGCCGCCATGTCGACAATGGAGGACTGGCGGTCGTGACCACCCACCAGGCGGTGGCGATGATCGGCGAACAGACCCGCAGCATCACCCTCGGTAGCCGAGCATGATGGAGCCCCTGTTTTGGATCGTACGGCGCGATCTGACGATTGCGCTGCGCCGGCGCTCAGACATCTTCACCACCCTGGTATTCTTCGTGATCGTGGTCAGCCTGTTTCCCCTCGGCATCGGTCCCGAGCCCGATACGCTACGCCTGATCGCACCGGGGATCGTCTGGGTCGGTGCACTGTTGGCATCGATGCTGGCGCTGGAGCAGATCTTTTCCGCCGATCACCGCGATGGCACCCTGGAGCAAATGCTGCTCACACCGCAGCCGGTAGCGCTTCTGGTCACCGGCAAAGTACTGGCCCACTGGCTGGTCAGCGGCGTACCGCTGGTGTTGATATCGCCGATCCTGGGGCTGCAGTACGACCTGTCGTTCGATGCCCTGCTGACGCTGATCGTCTCACTGCTGCTGGGCACCCCGGCATTGAGCCTGATCGGCGCCATCGGTGCGGGTCTGACGCTGGGCCTGCGCTCCGGCGGGGTGCTGCTGGCGCTGCTCGTGCTGCCCCTCTATATCCCGGTGCTGATCTTTGGCGCAGGCGCGGTCGAGGCCACGGTCTCGGGTCTCGGTGGTCGTTCTCATTTGATGATGCTGGGCGCTATTCTGCTGGGCAGTATGGTGCTCGCACCACTGGCCACCGCCGCTGCCCTGCGCGTCGCGGAAGACTGAGGGGTCAGATCGCCGAACTAACGCATTTTGCACCGGTCTAGTGAGTCCGGTAGGCTCTAGCGCCCCGCGGTCTGAAGCGCGGGGCGGTCGTCCGGGCGTCCAGGTCATGTGAATGATGGGGAACACGGGATAGATGGATGCTTCGACGGTCGGCGCCGGCCGGCTACACACACAGCGTTTGCCGACCAAGACAGGGTAACCCAAGGCACGATGGCTTCTCGACTCGTCAACTGGTTCAAATTTTCCTCACCGGCGACCTTTTTTCCGCTGGCCCGCAAGATCGGCGTGGTCTCCACCGTCATCGCCGTGGCCCTGATCGCGGTGGGCCTGTACATGAGTTTCTTCGTCGCCCCCACCGACTATAAGCAGGGCGAGGGCTACCGGATCATCTTCGTGCATGTCCCCGCATCCTGGATGTCCATGTTTATCTACGTGGTAATGGCGGGCTGGGCGGCGCTCGGCCTGATATTCAACACCCGGCTGTCGATGATGATGGCGCAGGCGCTCGCGCCGACCGGCGCGATGTTTGCGTTTCTCTCATTGTGGACGGGGTCCTTCTGGGGCAAACCGATGTGGGGCGCCTGGTGGGTGTGGGATGCCCGGATTACGTCAGAGCTCATCCTGCTGTTTCTCTACCTCGGCTATATGGCGCTGCGATCGGCGATCGACGATCCGCGCCGGGCCGACCGGGCCAGCGCGATATTGCTGTTGGTCGGTGTGGTGAACGTCCCGATCATCTACTACTCGGTACAGTGGTGGAATACCCTGCACCAGGGGTCGACGATCCGCTTGAATGAGGAGTCGACCATGGACGACACCATGCTGATCGCAATGCTGATCATGACGCTCGGTTTCTGGGCCTATTCGATCGCGGTCGCGATGTCGCGCCTGCGCACCTTGATACTCGAGCGCGAGCGCTCGGCCAACTGGGTGCGCGAACTGGCGAGCAGAGGGGGCTGACGTGGCGGAATTTTTCCATATGGGGGGCTATGCCCTCTACGTCTGGGGTTCGTTCGGGGTCACGGCGTTGCTGATGATTGCCGAACCACTGATTTTGCGCAGTCGCGCCCGTCAGGTCAGGCGGAGACTTGCGCGCATGGCGCGGTTGGAACAGGAGGTGACTCAATGAAGGCCAGGCATAGACGATTCGGCATCGTGTTGGTCGGGATGGCCGCGCTTGGAGTCGCCGCCTACCTCGTGCTGACCGCGCTGGAGGGCAATCTGTCGTATTTCTTCTCGCCGACCGAGGTCGCCAATGGCGAGGCGCCGGGCGAACACGTATTCCGCCTCGGCGGGCTGGTCGAGGCCGGCAGTGTGCAGCGCGAGACGGGTGAGTTGCGCGTCAATTTCATCGTCACCGACATGGCGCAGCGCGTAAAAGTGGCCTATGACGGCATCCTGCCCGACCTGTTCGCCGAGGGTCAGGGCGTGATTGCGCAGGGCCGCATGGGCCCCGACAACGTCTTCGTTGCCGAAGAGGTCCTGGCCAAGCACGATGAGACCTATATGCCACCCGAGGTGGCGGAGGCCCTGGAGGCCGCGGGCAAGATGGGCGAGCGTCACCCTGGAGGCAAATCGCTATGATCCCTGAAATTGGGCAGATTGCGCTGCTGATCGCGCTGGCGTTATCGGTCATTCAGTCCGTCTTCCCGCTGATCGGTGCACAACGCGGGATCACTAGTTGGATGCAGCTGGCGTTCCCGGCCGCGCGCCTGCAGCTGCTGTTCGTGTTTGTGGCCTTCTCGCTGCTCACCTACAGCTTTCTGGTACACGACTTCAGCGTGGCCTACGTGGCGGAGAACTCGAATACGCAGCTGCCGACCCAGTATCTGTTCTCCGCGGTCTGGGGTGGCCATGAGGGCTCGCTGCTGCTGTGGGCGCTGACGCTGTCGGCATGGACCGGCGCCGTGACCTTCTTCAGCCGCAGTATCCCACTGGTGATCGTTGCGCGGGTAGTCGCCGTGATGGGCCTGATCGCGGTCGGTTTCCTGCTGTTCATGCTGATGACCTCCAATCCCTTCGACCGCCTGGCGGTGCCACCTGCCGACGGGCGCGACCTCAATCCCCTGTTGCAGGACTTCGGCCTGATCATTCATCCGCCGATGCTGTACATGGGTTATGTCGGCTTCGCGGTGCCTTTCGCCTTCGCCGTCGCGGCCATGCTCGGTGGGCGTCTGGATGCGGCCTGGGCGCGCTGGTCGCGACCCTGGACCAACTTGGCCTGGCTGTCCCTGACCATCGGCATCACGCTGGGCAGCTGGTGGGCCTATTACGAGCTCGGTTGGGGCGGCTGGTGGTTCTGGGATCCGGTAGAGAATGCGTCGTTCATGCCCTGGCTGGTGGGCACCGCACTGATGCACTCGCTCGCAGTCACTGAGAAGCGCGGCGCCTTCAAGGCCTGGACGGTCTTGCTGGCTATCTTTGCGTTCTCGCTCAGTCTGCTGGGCACCTTCCTGGTCCGCTCCGGCGTGCTGACCTCGGTGCACGCCTTCGCCTCCGACCCGGAGCGTGGCGTGTTCATCCTGATGTTCCTGATCGCGGTAGTCGGATCGTCGCTGACCCTGTATGCCATGCGCGCCAACCAGATCAAGAGCAGCGTGCGCTTCGAGCTGCTGTCACGCGAGACCGGGCTGCTGCTGAACAATGTGCTGCTGGTGGTCGCGGCCGCGAGCATCCTGCTCGGTACGCTGTATCCACTGGCGGTGGATGCACTGAATCTGGGCAAGATCTCCGTCGGACCGCCCTATTTCAATAGCGTGTTCATCCCGCTGACGGCCCCGCTGGCGATGCTGGTCGGGGTCGGCATGCTGGCCCGCTGGAAGCGTGACAGCTTTGACCGTCTGTGGCCGAAGCTGCAGATCGCGCTGGTGCTGGCCATCGTGATCGGCGTCGCCTACCCGATCGTGCTGACCCCGCAATTCTACTGGCAGGCGGCGTTCGGCATGGTACTGGCGGTCTGGGTAACGGCCTCGACCGTGGTGGCCATACGCGAACGGCTCGCCTCGCAGCAGAATTGGCGCAACATCCCGCGGGGATTCTGGGGCATGGTCACGGGTCACCTCGGCATCGCGGTGTTCATCGTCGGCGTCACCCTGACCTCGTGGTACTCGACCGAGAAGGACTTGCGTCTGGCGCCCGGAGAGACCTATGAGATGGGCGGCTACGCGTTCGAATTCCAGGGCGTGGACGTGACCGAAGGACCCAACTACACCGCCTACCGCGGCAATCTGCTCGCTACTCAGGACGGCGAACTGGTCGCGGAGATGCACCCGGAGAAGCGCATCTACCGGGTGCAGACGATGCCGATGACAGAGGCGGCAATCGACCCGGGCCTGACGCGCGACCTGTTCGTCGCCCTCGGCGAGGACCTCGGCAATGGCGCCTGGAGTCTGCGGCTGTATCACAAGCCGTTTGTGCGCTGGCTATGGCTCGGCGGCGTGTTGATGGCGCTGGGCGGCGGTCTGGCGGCGACCGACCGGCGCTATCGATCGCTGGCGCGCCAGACGCGCAAGGCCGAGAACCGGGCCGCCGGGGCTGCCGCATGACGCGCACTGCCATCCCACTGGCGATATTTTTGGGCCTGGCGGGGCTGTTCTGGTACGTGCTGCAGCAGATGAATCAGGGCGAGTACAACCCGCGCAGCGTACCGACCCAGTTCATCGGCCGTACCGCCCCTGAATTCGCGCTGCCCGATCTGATGGACCCGGACAGTATTGTGCGTACTTCAGACATGGCCGGACAGGTCTGGCTGCTGAATGTGTGGGGTACCTGGTGCCCGGAATGCTGGAAAGAGCACGAGTACCTGATCCACCTCGCCACGCGCGAGCAGGTGCCGATCATCGGTATCAACTGGCGCGACGACGCGGCCGAGGCCAAGTCCATGCTGGCCCGGATGGGCAACCCGTTCGCCCGTGTCGGCTTCGATCCCAAGAGTGATGCGGTGATCGACTGGGGCGTGTACGGGGCCCCGGAGACCTTCCTGATCGATGCCGAAGGGATCGTGCGTGAAAAGCACACCGGAGCGTTGAATCCACAGGTCTGGCAGAGCAAATTCAAGCCCTATTTCGACGCAGCCGCGGGGGCCTCATGAGGCGCGTTCGATGGTCTGTGCTGTTGGCCTGCCTGGTGCTGGCGGTGGCTACTCAGGCGCGGGTAGAGATTTTGAGCTTCGACACCCCGGCGGACGAGGCACGTTACAACAAGCTGATCGCCGAACTGCGCTGCCTGGTCTGTCAGAACCAAAATCTCGCCGACTCCAATGCGGAGCTGGCCGTCGACCTGCGGCGCAAGACCTATGAGATGGTCAGCCAGGGCAAATCGGAACAGGAGATCGCGGACTATATGGTCGAGCGTTATGGCGAGTTCGTGCTGTATCGTCCGCCACTGACCAAGAACACCCTGCTGCTCTGGGCGGGCCCGTTCATCATCCTGCTGATCGGCGTCAGCCTGCTGATCCGCACGATCTTGCGTCGCCGCGTCGAACAGGATGCTGGCGTCGACGCCGCCAGCATTCAGAACGCCGCCTCGCTGCTCGATAGCGAGCGCGAAAAGAGAGACGCATGACCCTGTTCTGGATCATCACCGCCGCGATGATCGCGACGGCCCTGGCGATACTCGCACGCACCGTGCTGCGTGAATACGCGCACCGCGCAGATAATAACGAAGAATTCAATGTCGGGATCGCACGCGAGCACCTCGCGGAACTGGTCAAGCAGAAAGACGCCGGCGAACTCTCGGATGAAGAATTCGCGCAGGCCAGAAAGGATTTAGAGATTGCGCTCGCCCAGGACCTCGAAGGCGAAAACGGTCCGCGCAGCACAACGGCAGGTCGCAGCGGCGGACGCTGGGCGCTGCTGGTGTCGGCGCTGCTGATCCCGCTGGTGACCGTGCCGGTGTATCTGGAGATCGGATCACCGCAGCTGATCGACCCGCAGGTGGCCGGCCCCACGACCGCCGGGCATGGTGGCGACAGCGAGCTTCCACCGATGAGCGACCTGGCCGCACAGCTTCGCGAGCGCATGGAGGCCGACCCAGACAATGCCCAGGGATGGTTCCTTCTCGGTCGTACCTACATGCGACTGCAACAGTATGCCAATGCGGTGTATGCCTTCGAGCGCGTCGTAAAACTTTTGCCGGACGAGGCTGCCGGGCTTCTCTCGCTGGCCGATGCCATGGCCATGCGCGACGGACGCCAGGTCGGCGCACGCGCGGTCGAATTGCTGGAAAAGGCGCTCCGTATCGAGCCCGAAAGCGTTACGGCGCTGTGGCTGCTGGGCAACGCGGCCAAAGATCGCGGCGATGCGGCCACTGCGCTTGCGTACTGGCAGCGGGCCTATCCGCTGCTCACCGAAGAACCCGCGATGCAGGCCGACCTCGGCCAGATGATCACCCAGGCCGGCGGTGAGCTGCCGCTGACGCCTGCGGCGCTGCCCCCGATCATGAGCGCGGCGAATACCACCGAGTCCCCGCCGACCACCAGCAGCGGTGAGGAGCAAGGCGGCGCCGCGATCGTGGTCGACGTCGCGCTGGCACCTGCACTGATGGAGCAAGTGGCCGCAACCGACACGCTGTTCGTGCTGGCACGGGCTGCCAGCGGTCCGCCGATGCCCTTGGCGGTAGCGCGGCACCAGGTCGCGGAGCTGCCGCTGCGGGTCACCCTGACCGATGCGATGGCGATGATGCCGGCGATGAAGTTGTCATCGTTCGATCAAGTCAGAGTGACCGCAAAGATCTCCAAGAGCGGTCGCGCGGGCGCCGAGCCTGGCGACCTGACGGCGCCCGATGTGCTGGTCGACAGCGCCAGTCCGCCGGAGAGCGTGCGGGTACTGATCGACCAGGTCGTCGAATAGTCCCCGGTGTGTGGCCAGACCAGACACTTCCCGACTTCATGCTGCGCTGTGTTAGGGAGATAATACCGTCTCCCACCGTGGAGTGACGCATGCTCAGTGTCCTGATACTCGGTCTCCTGCTCGGGCTGCAGCATGCCGCCGAGGCAGACCATCTCGCTGCCGTCGCCAGCCTGACGACGCGCGGCACGAGCCTGCGCGGTGCCGCCCGTCAGGGGGCGGCCTGGGGCGTGGGTCATGGCCTCACGCTGCTGTTGTTCGGCGGGGTTGTACTGCTGATCGATGGCATCGCAGGACCACGGATCTCCCTGCTGCTCGAGGCGGCGGTGGGTTTCATGCTGGTCTTGCTGGGGCTGGACGTCCTGCTGCGCTTGTGGCGAGCACGGGTGCATTTCCATAGCCACGCCCATGGCGCGCAGACGCATTTCCATGCCCACAGCCATGTGCCCGGGCAGCCACACGCCCTGGACCCTCATCGTCATACCCACAATCGCCAACTCCCGTTGCGTGCACTGCTGGTCGGGATGGTGCACGGCATGGCGGGCTCGGCGGCACTGATACTCTTTGCGCTGGGCGATGCGCGCTCGGTATGGGAGGGGCTGGCCTATCTTTTCGTGTTCGGCATCGGCTCGGTCATCGGCATGACTGCGCTGGCGCTGGTCATCAGCCTGCCGCTGCGATGGTCGGCGCGCAGCCTCACCTGGGCGCATAGCGGCATCACGGCCGGCCTGGGTCTCTTTACCGTCGCCCTCGGCGCGCTGCTGATGCAGCAGAGCGCCGCGCAGCTGCTGCACGGCGCCGGCGCAAGCTGATCGCCATGACTGCGTTCAGCGCCAGCCGCTCCCGTCGGACATGCCATTCCGCAGGTGCCTGAGATGAGCAACGATGCCACCGAAAAGCGGCAGGCCAGGATCCTGCTGGTCGACGACGACCCCGACCATCTGGCCCTGTGCACGCGCTGGCTCGAGGGTTCTGGCTACTCAGTGGATACCGCCGCGAGCGGCACCGAGGCCCTGGCCTGCCTCGAACATTCGCGCCCAGACCTTGTCATTTCGGATCTGGTCATGGATGGCATGAGCGGATTGCGCCTGCTGAGCGAGGTACATCGACAAGATCCAGTGATGCCCACTATGCTCGTCAGCGGCAGGGCCGGGGTGCCGGATGCCCTCGCGGCGGCGCATCTTGGGGTATCGGGTGTTCTGGAGAAACCGCTCGCCAAGGCGGCCTTCCTGACGGCGGTCGCCCAGGCCGTCGAGAACACCCCGCCGAGCGCCCGGCACGCCGGCCAGCTGGCCACCGCCGCCGGCGAGCTGGTGTATTGCTCCGCACTGATGCAGGAACTGATCGGCCGCGTTCAGCGCGTTGCCAGTGGGACGAGCACGGTGATGCTCAGCGGCGAGACCGGCACCGGCAAGGAACTGATCGCCCGCGCGATACACGACCTCGGCCCGCGCCGTGATCGGCCCTTCGTCAGCATCAACTGCAGCGCCTTGCCCGAACAGCTGCTCGAATCCGAACTCTTCGGCCACGAGAAAGGCGCGTTCAGCGGCGCGATCAGTCGACACATGGGCCTGTTTCAGGCGGCCGACGGCGGCACACTGTTCCTCGACGAGATCGGTGACATGTCCCTGTCACTGCAGCCCAAGGTGCTGCGCGTTCTGCAGGATTTCGCGGTGCGCCCGGTGGGTGGCCTGCAGCCGATAAAGATCGACGTTCGGGTGATCTCCGCTACCCATCAAGACCTGTCCGAGATGGTGGCGCGTGGCCAGTTCCGGGAAGATCTCTACTACCGTCTGAATGTCGTACCGCTGATCGTCCCGCCGTTACGCCAACGCGCCGAGGACATCCCGGTGTTGCTGGATTACTTTCTCGAGCGCCTCGCCGCATCTGACGATGGCGAAAAGAAGCGCTTCGCCCCCGAGGCCAAAGCGGTGCTGATCCAGGCGCCTTTTCCGGGCAATATCCGCCAACTGCAGAACGTGGTGGAGCGCTGTGTCGTGCTGAGCAGCGGCACGCTGATCCCGCAGGCGCTGGTGACCGAGGCACTGCAGGATCAGACCCTGGGGATGCCGACGCTCGATGAGGCCAGAGCGACGTTCGAACGCCGCTATATCGCCAGCCTGCTGCGCGCCACCAATGGCAATGTCACGAACGCGGCGAAGATCGCCGGCCGCAACCGCACCGAGTTTTACAACCTGCTGGCGCGACACGGCCTTGAGCCGCAAGACTTCCGCCGACAGGGTGGCAGGTAAGCAGGCAGGACCCACGATGTATCCTTGGAGTCTGATCTGGCCTCACATTGGCCCCGACACGCACCGCGCATCGAGGGTGTCCTTATGCAAGATGTCCCACCTGTCGTCGAGGTCGAGGCCGAGCTGGCGGACCTGATTCCGCAGTATCTGAGTAATCGCCGCGCGGATCTGCACACCGCGCGGGAGATGCTGGCGGAACGCGATTTCCGCGCGATCTCGAGGCTCGCGCACCGCATCCGCGGCAGCGCCGCCAGCTATGGCTTCGGCCAGCTCGGCGACATCGTCGGCGTGCTGGAGATGGCCGCCGACCAGGAGGATGCGGCCGTCGTCGGCGCACAACTGGCGGCCTATGCCGATTTCCTGCGTTGCGTGCGGATTCGCTTTACCTGAACGCCTAGCCTGAAAATCTCACCCGCGGCGCATACGGCGGTCGCATTCTGTCGGGGTTGCCCGACACATCTCGCCCGACAAGGCGCCGCCCTCAGTGCGCCGCAGCGGGCAGTAACGGTGCTCGGCCCGCCTTGATCCCCGAGAATCAATGGTTTCCTGCGGTTCTCGCCGACTGTTTCGCAAATCCTCGCATCGCGTTGACGCCTGGCACGGTGCCTGCAGTGACTAAGTCAGAGTTTGACCTGATCAGACTACCTCGAGTCGATGTGAACGCCGGGTGGATGTCCCTCCCTCGGCGTCCTCCCTACCCGCTCCCTTCGGAGCGGGTTTTTTTATCCGCCCGCCAGAAAATTGCTAACCTCGGGATATTCTTCAAAAAGCCAGGCAACGGCCAAGATGACAGAAAACACCGGCATCACTCGCGTGCGCGCAGACGCCGCGGATGAAAGCAGCATGCAACAGATCCGCGAAATCCTGTTCGGTGAACAGCGTCGCCTAACGGCCGAGCATCTGGCGCGCATCGAATCCCGGCTCAGCGAACAGGATGCGGCGCTGCGCGGACTCCTGGAGGAACGCATCGGCAGCGCGGTACAAGGCCTGCAGGAGACGCTGGCCAGCGAGGGCGAGCGACAACGGGCCGCGCTGGGCGATCTGGACCAGGCATTGCGCAGTCTGCTGCTGGATCTCGAGCAGCGGCTGCGCAAGGTCGACGACGACCTGCAGGACAGCCATGACCATCTACGACAGTCGCTCGCTGCACGGGACGAGGCACTGGAGGCCCTGCAGCAGCACGGTGTGAGCCGCACGCAACTGGCCGATGCGCTTGAATCGCTGGCGCGGCAGCTGCGCACCTGAGCACCATGGCGATCGACGAACAGACCCCGCGACCCGCGGCCAATGACGAACAGACTGCGCTGACGACGCTCAAGTCTCTGCTGCTTGGGCCGGAACGATCGGTCCTCGAGCGACTGCAGACAGAGGCGCAAGACCCCGGGGTTCAATCCGGGCGCGTCGCTGATGTCCTGCCCGATGCGTTGCGCACCGCCAATGCGGCGTCGCCGCGTGCACTTTCGCAGGCGCTGGAGCAGCCGGTGTCGGAGTGCATAGAGAACTCGGTGCAGCGTAATCCCGGCTTCTTTGCCGACATCCTGTATCCCGTGATGGGACCCGCGATCCGCCGCTCCATCGCACAGGCCATGAAGGGCCTGGTTCAACAGATCAACCAAGCGCTTGAATACAGCCTGACACTCAAGGGGCTCCGATGGCGCTTGGAGGCGGCGCGCAGTGGTGTCCCGTTCGCTGAGATCGTGCTGCGCCGCACCCTGCGCTACCGCGTCGAAGAGGCCTTTCTGATTCAGACGGGCAGCGGCCTGCTGATTCAGCACCTGGGCCAGGAAACGACGCCGGCCCGGGATACGGACGCCGTATCGGCGATGTTGACCGCGATCCGTGACTTCGCCGGTGACACCATCGACCGCGACGATCCAGAATCACACCTCGAGACCGTCGACGTCGGCGATCATACCCTGTGGCTGATCCACGGACCCAAGGCCTACCTCGCCTGCGCGATCCGCGGTGTCCCACCGGAAGGGCTGCGTGATGAGCTGGCGGCGGTATTGGAGAAGATCCACGGTCGGCACGCGATCCTGCTCGACACCTTCGATGGGGACGCCGCTCAGGCCGCACCCGTCGTGCCACTGCTGGAAAGCTGCCTGCGTACCGAGGCGGCCGAGCCATCGGGCAGAGGCTTTCCCTGGCCCCTTTTTTTGATTCTGTTCACGCTGACCGCATTGCTTGCCTGGTGGCTATATGGCGTTTGGCAGGCCGATGTACAGGCGCAGGCAGAGACCACACAGCAGCGTGCCGCCGTCGCCCAGCTTGCCGCTGCACCCGGCGTCGTCTTGACCGACTGGCGGATCGATGCCGGCAGGCTGTATCTGCGCGGCCTGCACGATCCGCTGACCCCCACCCCCCAACAGCTGCTCGCCGAACTTGGCTATAGCGCGGACGACTACCGCCTCGACTTTCGACCCTTCCAGGCCAGCGATGCCGTGGCGGCGATCGCCCGTACGCGGCGCCGCCTGGCGCCACCCGATACCATTGAGTTGACGCTGGACGACGACGGCACCCTGTCGGCCAGCGGTACCGCGACGGCGGCATGGATGGCACGCGCGGCACTGCTGGCGACTACCGTTCCGGGTGTCGAACGTTACATCGACGACCAGGTCGAGAGTGTAGACCGCGTTATCGAACGCCGACTCCGGGATCTATTGCGGCCCCCGGAAGGCGTCGACATCGAGGTGCGCGACGGCAGGGCCGAGGTGCGTGGCCTCGCCCCGCAGGCATGGATCGCAAGACTGAACAGTGCGCAGCCTACGCTCGACGGGCTCGAGGCGGTGCAGACCGACGGGTTGCAGCCACTGGAGGCGCACCGTCTCAGTGAGTTGGTGGATCGAATCGAACGGTCGCGGATCGGTTTCGTCGCCGGCATCGACCTGGATACCCCGCAGCGCGCGCAGATCGAGGCATTGGCAAGACTGCTCGGCGAGGCCCATCAGCTGGCACTGGCGCTGCGGCAGTCGATGCAGCTGCAGATCATCGGCCGCACAGATGGGACCGGGACCTGGGAGCAGAACCTGTTCGTCGCCCGCGAGCGCGCCGAGCGGGTTGCCGAGGGGCTACGGGCCAGCGGCCACAGCCTCCCGCCGCTGCAGGTGCTCGCGATCGCCCGACCACCGCAAGACGCGTCATCGGATGCCGAGCTGCGACGGACCGAGTTTCGCGTTATTGGCGTCGCGCGCCCTGCCGCAGCGGCGCGAGCCGGGCCATGAGGGCGCGCAAGGTCTGCTTGATCGGCGATTTCGCAGTCGGCAAGACCAGCCTGGTATCGCGCTTCGTGCACAGCACATTCGGCGAACAGTACCTGACTACCGTTGGCGTCAAGATAGACACCAAAGAGGTTTGTCTACCATCGGGCGACAGCGTAAAGCTGGTGTTGTGGGACATCGCCGGCAAGAGTGAGTTCGCGCCGATCGACACCAGCTACTTGCGCGATGCAGCCGGCTATCTGCTGGTGGCCGACGGCACACGCGTGGAGACGCTGCACAGCGCAGTCGAGCTGCAGGCCAGCGTTGAGCGGCAACTCGGTAGGGTACCCTTCGGCCTGGTACTGAACAAGGCCGACCTCGAGGATCGCTGGGCGCTCGACCGCAACCGGCTTGCAGCTGTCGATTTGCGCGGCTGGCGGGTCGGTCGGACCAGCGCCCTAAACGGCAACGGGGTGGAGACCGCATTCGCCCAACTGGGCGCCCAACTGATGCACGAGACATGAGCGGCGGCCTGCAGTCACTGCGTCAACACATCAACCGCATACTCACCCGACAGACCCGCCCGCTCTACCTGGTCGTCGACGATACCCTGCGGCTGGTCGAATGGCGCGGGGACGGCAGCCACTACGGCCTCGAGTCGCTGCAGGCCGGTGCACCGCTCGATGAACGGCTGGCGCCGATCCTACCCATTGATGAACAGGAGACGCGGGCGCACGCCTGGCGCTTCGTCCAGCTGGCCGGCGCGCCACCCTGCCATGTGCATGTCATCCGCCTGGACGGCGGCTGGGGCGTGGCCATGCTGGATGCAGGCGCGGAACATGCCGCACAGCTGGCGCAGCAACAGAGCACCCACGAGCTGTTGCTGTTGCGTCGAGAGCGCGAGGCGCTGATCGCCGAACTCGAACAGGCAAACCGCCTGAAGAGCAGATTCATCGCAGGCATGTCACATGAGTTCCGCACCCCGCTGACCTCGATCATCGGTTACAGCGACCAGCTGCGCGAAATTCGCCCGGACGATCGAGAGACACAACACCATCTCAATGCGGTAGGGCGCGGCGCTCGCTACCTGCTCAACCTCGTCGAGAACCTGCTGGATCAGGCGCGCAGCGAGATCGGCCCGCTGCAACTGCATCCCGGCGCCTGCGAACTGGCCGAGATCAGCACCGAGGTCGAACAGCTGCTGCGCCCGGTAGCGGGCCAGAGACAACTGTCGCTGGCCTGGTGGTTCGCCAGTGATATCCCGGCACGCCTCTGGCTGGACGCCATCCGCCTCAAGCAGGTGCTCATCAATCTGGTCGGCAACGCCATCAAGTTCACCGAACAGGGCGGCGTCAACGTGGAGTTCGACTGGCAGGATGGGCGCCTTCAGGTGGCCGTAGCGGATACCGGGCCCGGCATCGACGAGGCCGACGCCGCGGTGATTTTCGAACCCTTCCGCCAGACCGCTGGACACAACCAGGCCAAAGGGGCCGGACTCGGCCTGACGATCAGCCAGGCCCTGGTGCAGGCGATGGGCGGCGAGGTCCGACTCAATACACGAAAGGGCGAGGGATCTCGCTTCGAGTTCAGCATCGATGCGCCGGCCGTGCGCGGCGGACGCGGCGGTGAAGGCGGCTCACTGGCCGACAAGAAGATCGTGATCGCCGATGATGACCCAGACCTGCTTGAGCTGTTTCGGCTGTGGCTGTCCTCTGCCGGCTGCCGGGTGGAGACAGCGCGGGACGCCGCAAGCACATTGGAGATAGCGCGCCGCGTGAGGCCAGACGCCGTGATCTTGGATCTCGATCTCGGCGGAGACGACGGGGCCGCGGTCGCCGCAGAATTGGGTGCGGGCGAGCGGCACTGCAAGATTGTCATACTCAGTGCCGCGCCGAACGATCCGGCAAACGAGCGGCAGCTCCCGGACGTCATCGATGCGCGCTGGACGAAACCCATCAGCAGGACCGAGCTCCTGAGGGGCCTGGCAGCGCTGATCGCCGACACCGGCTGAAGCGCGCGGCGTCCTGACCCTCGACCACCGCACAGACGTCTTTACAGGGGCGGCCGCGCGGTCAAAGTTCTGTACAATGCCGGAAAGCGCCCGTAGCTCAGCTGGATAGAGTACCGCCCTCCGAAGGCGGGGGTCACAGGTTCGAATCCTGTCGGGCGCGCCAAAAAATGCAGGCACCTCGGTTGATCATCGAGGTGCTTTTTTCGTTCGGAGGGTATGTAAAGATCAAATCCACGCGGAGAATAGCTGAAAACGATCCGTATCAACGCGCGGCGTTACGGCAGCACAAACCGAAAGCTGCCGTTCGTCGAAAGAACCAGAGTAGATCGGTCCGCCGGGTGATCGCCTCGTGATCCAATTGGCCGCGGTCTGCCGGCGGCTGCATCTCAGAAGATCTTGATCCACGGTAGCGGCACGTTGAGGGGGAACCCAGTGTCGCAGATGAGACATGAGCGAATCTCGATATTACCCGTGGTCGGCGACGTGAAGGTAGCGGTGAGTTCGATCTGTTCGGCGTCTTGCGACAGCAGGGTATCCATTTCTACCGTGTTCGAGTCGCTGATGACGCCGACGAAGGCGTCCCAGCCGTCCATGTCCTTATTAACACCGACCATCAGTAGGGTGCCGGCGTTCTGGTTGACGATAAAGAAATCCAAGTCATCAATACCCTCAAAGACCCATACGCCGTCGTAGTTCCCGGCCAAGGCCTGACTGGAGAACAACAGATACAGAGCAAGAATGCCGAAGATCCTGTGCATAACCCCTCCATGACCAACGACTTATAGGTGAGCGGTGGTAAGCAAGCAATATTCTCTTCAGTTACTTGGCTAGCCTCTTGGGGTGCGGCGACTATTGATCTGCCTCAAGTATGCAATTGGCAAGGGCCGAGACCGGCGGACCGGGGGAAAGATCAGCATAGACAACGTCGCCCGCCCGCTCATACAGACGCAGCTCGATCGCGGTGAACGAGATCTATGGATCCACTAGGCGGGCACTCGATCACTTACCGCATCGCCATCTGGCCACTATTGGGGCTTGGACGGCGACGCAAAACCATAACGGCGCCGCCCAGTCGTGCCCGCTGCAACAGGCGTACCGTTGTATCGGGCCGCCAATACATCGTCGAGCATTGCGGGCACCGCAGCCCTTTGGATAGAGTCGTCGGCCAGGCCGACCGGAACGACGACGCATTGATGTGTGACATCCAGAGATCTGCATGCAAGGGCTGTTCAGCGCAGCCTGCAGAAGAGGCGTCGGCCGCATGAGCTCCGCGGGCTTCGGTATCCAGGTTGACCGCGTGAGCTACCGCTATGCACAGCGCGTGGCATTAGACAAGGTCGTGTTGCGAGTCGAATCGGGGCACTTCTGTGCATTACTCGGACCGAACGGCGCCGGCAAGAGCACGCTGTTTGCGCTGCTCACGCGCCTTTTCGTCACGCCGCAGGGCCGTATCCGTATCGCCGGTTTCGACCTCGGCGACCAGCCACGCAGGGCACTCGCGCGATTGGGCGTGGTCTTTCAGCAATCGACGCTCGATCTCGACCTCACCGTGTACCGAAACCTGCGCTATTTCGCGGCGCTGCACGGCCTTGCCGGACGCTCTGCCGAACGCCGAATCCAGGCGGCGCTCGACCGGGTGGATATGCGCGAACGGGCCGGGGAGCGCGCACGCGAGCTCAGCGGCGGGCACCGGCGGCGCACCGAGATCGCCCGCGCGCTGGTACATGCGCCGGACGTCCTGCTGCTCGATGAACCGACCGTCGGTCTCGATGCGGCCAGCCGGGCATCGATCACGGAACAGGTGCATACGCTCTGTTCGGACGAAGGCCTGACGGTGCTCTGGGCGACGCACCTGGTCGACGAGGTGCGTGCACAAGACGATCTCGTGATACTGCACCAAGGCCGAGTCTTGCGGCAGGACCTAGCCGGCCGCATCGCAGGCGACAAGCCTTTATCCGAGGTTTTCCTCGCGATGACGGCGTCAACCTCGTGACTGCCTATCTCATTGCCCTGAGCGCCATCGTGCAGCGCGAGTCGCTGCGTTTCGTGCACCAGCGTGGTCGCTTCCTGTCGGCCCTGGTGCGTCCGCTGGTCTGGCTCTTGATCTTTGCGGTCGGCTTCCGTTCGGCGCTCGGGCTGTCGATCATTCCGCCCTACGAGACCTATATCACCTACGAGACCTATATAGTGCCTGGTCTGTGTGCGATGGTGCAGTTGTTCAACGGGATGCAATCCTCGCTCAGCCTGGTCTACGACCGCGAGATGGGCTCCATGCGACTGCTCTTGACCAGCCCGCTGCCGCGCTGGTGGCTGCTGACCTCCAAGCTCCTGGCCGGCACCGCGGTCTCGCTGCTCCAAGTCTATGCCTTTCTCGCGGTTGCCGCGGTTGCCGGGATCACGATGCCCTGGCAGGGTTATCTCCTTGTCCTGCCGGCCCTCGTCCTGACCGGCATGATGCTCGGTGCGGTTGGTCTCGCGTTGTCCTCGACCATCCGCCAGCTCGAAAACTTTGCAGGCGTGATGAATTTCGTGATCTTCCCGGCATTCTTTCTGTCCTCGGCGCTCTATCCGCTAGGGAAGATGGCCGAGAGCTCACACCTGCTGTATCGGATATGCACCAGCAACCCCTTTACTTACGCGGTCGAGACTATCCGCTTTGCCCTTTACGGACAGATCAATGGCGCCGCCCTCGGTTGGACAATGCTGGCACTGGGGTTATTCATGCTGCTTGCGCTGTGGGGCTATGACCCGGCGCGTGGCCTGATCACCCGCAGAGGCTGAACCCTGACTATCGGCCGATTTCGTCGGCTGCCTCCGCTCCATCAGGGCCTGCAGTCGATTTCGGATCGATCCATACCGAGGGTATCGAGAGTGTTGCTCTCGTGCTGGAACCCGTCGATTGGCGCACGGGCGATCACGGCGTTATGCGTCGCCAGCAGCATCGGCTGGCGCAGTTGTCCGTCCCAGACTCGAAAACTGCCGGGCGCACCCGTGTACAGATCCAGCGACAGTCCGTCGGAACGCACAAACTCAGCGACCGCTGATGGATCTGCCACAGCGACCCGCTGCACGCCCTCGATAACGGCGCGCACCGCGACCCAGGTGGCCCAGTCCTCTGACGTCATGTCGCGGCCGGCCAGGCGGCGAAAGCGCTGGTTGAGCTGCGGCGCGCCATAACGCTCGAATGTCCAGTGCCAGGCGCGCGGGGTCAGGCCCTCCGAACCGACCACCGGCCGCGCCGCGTAGGTGGCATAGGGCACATAGCGCCCGAACTCGCCGTCGTCATCGACAATCCAAACCACGTCGTATCGGGACTTCCCGGTCAACAGTGCCATGTTGTTGAGATCGCGCCGGCGAGGGTCGTTCGACAACACGAAAGCGCGCTCCTCGGCCAGTGTCAGACCGAACTTCGCGAGCGATCGGCACACCACCTCGGCCTCGTATGCGTCTTCAGGCGAGGACCCGCGCAACAGCAGCACGCGATCCCATCCGCGCCTGCGCAGATACTGCGCCAGCGCGTCGTTCAGCATGCCGTGAGACGGGATGGTATGCAGCACGCTCGGCGGACAGACGCCCGTCCGCCAGCGGGCCGCGCGATGGCGGATATTGAACAACAGCCCGCCAGCGGCGCCCGCATGGTCCAACGCCTCAGTCATCTGGGCGGCCGGCAGGTCAAGCAGAACGGCCAGTGTGCCAGCAGCATGCGCCGCATCGAGGGCCTCGGCCACGGAGGCGTCCCTGTCGAGCAGGGCCTCGCCGAGTACGAACGACAGGCCCAGCGAGCGGCCTACGACGCGCGCGCTGCGCTGCGCGCACCATCGATGGGACGCTGGCGATCGCGCAGCGAAAGGCCCGTGTAGACCGGTCTGGGTTCGTAGTGGGGATCGCCCTCGACGCCCAGATACAGGATGCGCGCGATCTCTTGTGCCGACGTCGGCGCCCGCCGCGAAAAGCAGACCCGCCTTCCCTCGCGCACCGCTGTCAGGAGCGGCGTCGCGCCGCCCAGATCCCGATGATGCAGATCGGCGCCCTGTTCCAGCAGTAGGGCCGCGATCTCACGCGCGCCCCTGCCCGCGGCGACGGAAAGGGCGGTCGCCCCGCGTCGATTGCGCGCCTCGAACAGCGCCTCTTGCACCAGCCGGCCCTCGGCTGCAGTCGGCGATTGCGCGATGCGGTTGGCCAGCGCATCGCAGAGACGGATCTGTGACCGCGCCAGCACCTGTACGCCTGCGAGGGCGGCGACCAGTAGGCAGTGCCGGCCTGCGGATCATCATTTCACGACGAACACACCGCGGAAGCCCTGCGTCTGGAGACCTTCAGCAGAGAACTCGTAGGTACCCGGTCGGATCGGAACGAACCAGACATCGATCTCGCCCGCATCACCGAGCTCGACCGCGTGCAGACCAGAGGGCTTCACCTCCATGTCCTCGATCGCGACACGATCAACCCAGATCTCTTTGAAGAACGCCGGCGCGAACACCGTGTACTCGTCTCGCCCGTCGCTCCTGATCCTCCAGCGATAGTAGACGCCGGTCTCGATCCTGTAGCTGTCGATCGAGAATCCCTTCGCCGCATCGATTACGAGCGGATCGAGACGCACCGCCCGTCGGGTGAGATCGCCCTCTGCCAGGGACAGGCCTGCAGCGAGGCTGATGACGGCCGCCAGAGCAAACATGCAGGCGATCGCTTGTGCAGGCATGCCGGCAGCCCGCATGTTGCACGAAGGCGGTTGCGCGTATCCAGTCTCGAGGTGTCAATACAGGCATTTGATTGAATCTTCCGGGCAATCTGCGCGAGTTACAGTTTGTCCTAATCGGTTTTCTGAAAAATCTGGCGTTGCATCTTGAACGACCCCCCTCGATCCATAGCTGCGGCTATGGCTTTTCGGGCGATGGCTCAAGCTGCTTAGCCAGCTTTCCCAGAAATTCCGATTCCTTCATGCAACATGCGGGCTGATCTTTGGCAGTGGAGTTGAAGGTCTGCTCTGCGACACGTGCGGGCCCCTGGTCTGAGTTGTCGACAACGGGAAGTACCCGCCTAACGGATTCAAGGATAGCTACCCGCTCCTGCGGCGGGATCTCACGGCTAAGGCGCTTTACTTTTTCCTGGAACAGCGCATCCGATCCCGCGCGTCTCCAGAACCGCAACAATCCTTCGGTGGAATAGTCGGAGGCCTCGAGAATCAGTAGTGCGATCGCGGCCATATCCTCCACCTGCTCGT
>JAHEJD010000034.1 GCA_024639005.1 Chromatiaceae bacterium
AGATCCCCACTCTCCTGCAACCACGCCTTCCGGTCAGCGGCCCGCTTCTTGGCGAGCAGCATGTCCATTAGCTGATTCGTGTCGTCGCCATGCTCGACGACAAGCTGAACCAGACGCCGGGTGTCGGGATGGATAGTCGTTTCACGCAGCTGCATCGGATTCATTTCACCGAGCCCCTTGAATCGCTGAATGGTGACCTTGCCCTTGAGCTTCTCGGCCGCCGCACGATCCAGCACGCCCTGACGCTCATGCTCATCCAGCGCATAGTAGACCTGCTTGCCGACGTCGATACGAAATAGCGGCGGCATCGCGACATGGACGTGCCCTTGCTGAACCAGGGCGCGAAAATGGCGCACGAACAGCGCGCACAACAGCGTCGCGATGTGGGCACCATCAGAGTCCGCATCCGCCAGGATGCAGATCTTTCCAAACCGCAGCTTGGAGAGATCCTCGCTGCCCGGCTCAACGCCTATCGCGACCGAGATATCATGGACCTCCTGCGACGCGAGGACCTCTGCGGAGTCCACTTCCCAGGTGTTCAATATCTTGCCACGCAGCGGCATGATGGCCTGGAAGTTGCGATCGCGCGCCTGCTTGGCCGATCCGCCGGCCGAATCCCCCTCCACCAGAAACAGCTCGGTGCGGTTGGGATCGTCGGAGAGACAGTCGGCCAGCTTGCCGGGGAGCGCCGGCCCCTGGGTCACTTTCTTGCGCACGACCTTGCGACCAGCCCGCTGTCGCGCCTGTGCGGCATTGATCGCCAATTCTGCAATGCGTTCGCCGATCTCCGTGTGCTGATTCAGCCACAGGCCGAATGCGTCTTTGACGACCCCGGCGACGAAGGGAGCGCATTCGCGCGAGGACAGGCGCTCTTTGGTCTGTCCGGAAAACTGCGGGTCGAGCAGCTTTACCGATAGCACATAGCTGACGTGATTCCAGACGTCGTCCGGGGCCAGCTTGACCCCGCGCGGCAAGAGGTTTCTGAACTCGCAGAACTCGCGCACCGCGTCGGTCAGCCCGGAACGCAGACCATTCACATGGGTGCCGCCCTGCGCGGTGGGGATCAGGTTGACATAACTCTCGGTGACCGATTCGCCCCCCTCGGGCAACCATACCAGCGCCCACTCGGCCGCCTCGTCATTGCCGACGCTACTGCCAATGAACGGATCCTCGGGCAACGACGGCGCACCCTGCAGCGCGTCCAGCAGATAGTCGCGCAGACCATCCTGATAACACCACTCGTCCGGCGCCGGTTCGCCCTCGCGGAAAAAGCGGATATGCAGACCGGGGCACAAGACCGCTTTGGCGCGCAGCAGGTGGCGCAGTTCGCGCACGCTGAACTTCGGGGAATCGAAAAATTGCGGATCGGGCCAGAAATGCAGCCGGGTACCGGTATTGGCCTTTCCCACCCTGCCGACCTCTTCCAGGGCAGACACCTTATCGCCATTCGCGAAGGCGATATTGTATTCGACGCCACCGCGCTTGACCCATACCTCCAGATGCTTGGACAGGGCATTGACCACCGAAACACCGACGCCATGCAGCCCGCCGGAGAACCGGTAGTTCTTGTTGGAGAATTTTCCACCGGCGTGCAGCTTGGTCAGGATGACTTCGACCCCCGAGATGCCCTGTTCTGGATGGATATCCACCGGCATGCCGCGCCCGTCGTCGCTGACCTCGACGGACCCGTCTTTGTAAAGGGTCAGGTCGATCCGCTTCGCGTGACCCGCAACCGCTTCGTCGACACTGTTGTCGACGACCTCCTGCGCGAGATGATTGGGCCGCGTGGTATTGGTGTACATGCCGGGGCGCTTGCGCACCGGTTCCAATCCGCTCAAAACCTCGATTGCAGAGGCGTCGTAGGCACTCATTGCTGGTCTATGGATCCGTGATTCAACTCATTCAGGCAGAAAGGTATCGCGGCGAAACCCACTGCCCATGTAATTCCGAATCTCCTGCGGGCTGCGTGCCCCGCTGATGCCGCAAAGATAATCGCGCTGCAGTTCCGCACGATAGTTGCCGGAGAGACCCGATTTGGCAACCCGCCAGCGCGCCTTCTTGGCCGAGGTCACCGGTGGATTTCGCGTCGGGTTGGCATAGGCGTATACCTTGTATTCCCGGGTCGCGCAGCGAAAGCCTTCGAAGGAGCCCTGCTCCGCGCCGAACTTGCTGCGAACCCACAGCCACATGCGCACGACCCCGTCTTCAGGATTTACGGCGATTCGCGACTTGTCGATAAACAGCTGCATCCCCGCCGGCATCTCATCGAGATCGAGCGGGCTCAGGTCTTGCGTTTTCGGCATGACCAGGACATTGGTCTTGTACTCGATCCACGGTATATCTTGGCTGTCGTCGTAATTGAAGTCGTTCTGTTCGAGGGCGTCGAGCGCAGGATCGATGACGACGTCATCGCTCGCCGGCGCCGATAGACTCAGCAAGGTCAGTAGCGCAGCGAATGCGACGCTATGGCCCAGGGGGATCGGTTGATTCGACTCAGACATGGAACCCGATATTACCGCGCTATCACGCCCTTGCGCACCAGCCGGCTTTACCTCCTGCGGGCGCATGCGGTAGCTTTAAGTCCGGTCGTGGAAAACCGTATGAGCAAGAAGCAGATTCAACCCGCCTCTTTCGAGGAATCCCTCGATGAACTGGAGGCCCTGGTCGAGCGAATGGAGAGCGGCGAGCTCAGCCTTGAAGAGTCGCTTAGCGCCTTCGAACGCGGGATAGCCCTGACACGCAGCTGCCAGAAGGCGTTGCAAGCGGCGGAGCAGAGGGTTGAGATCCTGACCGCCAAGAACCCGGACGCCAGCACCGAACCCTTTGACGATGACGCTTGACCCAGCGTTCCAGATCTTCCTCAGCGACTGTCGGACGCGTGTCGAAAGTGCACTCGATCACTGGCTTCCGTCTGAGAGTACGCAGCCCAGCCGGCTTCATGCGGCCATGCGCTATGCCGTACTTGGCGACGGCAAACGCGTACGCCCGGTCCTGGTGTACGCGGCCGGTCAAGCGCTGGCAGCTGAACCCGATTGTCTGAACGGCGCCGCATGCGCGGTGGAATTGATCCACGCCTACTCCCTGGCCCACGACGATCTGCCGGCGATGGACGACGACGAGCTGCGCCGCGGCCGCCCCACCTGCCATATGGCGTACGACGAGGCGACCGCTGTCCTTGCCGGCGATGCGCTGCAGACGCTCGCCTTTCGGGTATTGTGCGAAGATGACGGGCTCCGCGTCAGCGCCGCCGAGCGGCTGCGTATGATCGCCGCACTCGCCCAGGCCAGCGGTTCGCGCGGCATGGTGGGCGGCCAGGCCCTGGACATATTCGCAACCGGGCACGACATCGACCTGGCACAACTCGAAAATCTCCATATCCACAAGACCGGCGCCCTGATCCTCGCCAGCGTGCGGCTCGGTGTGTTCGCGGCCGGGCGGGCTGACGACGACCGGATTGGGCAGCTCGAGCGCTACGCGAAGTGCATTGGCCTTGCCTTTCAGGTCCACGACGACATACTCGATGTCGAAGGCGAGACGGCCGTGCTCGGCAAGACCCGTGGCAAAGACGCCGCCGCCGATAAGGCGACCTATCCTGCGCTGCTGGGGCTGCAGGCCGCGCGCGACATGGCTCAGCGCCTGATCGACGAATCGCTGCAAAGCATCAGCGACTTCGGTGCCGGGGCCGACCCCTTGCGCCAGCTGGCAGGCTATATCATCGGTCGTAAGCGCTGAAAATCGCTGAGTTTTTTGCTACTGCGACCCTAATCCATGGCGCCATGGCGGGCATCCCGCCATAATGGTTGGCTACGCCACAGTTTCTGCGGTGTTTTGTCGCCAGTGCTGTCGCGGATACAATCCGGGGCGGTCGACTCAACTTTAAAAAACAGATCGCGCAGCTCGCGCCCGCAAGGTAGCAAATGAGTGCAGCACACCCCAAGCCGACGACTGGCGCCGAGATCGAGGACGTTCAAGGCAGCGCCGATACGCGTCGCATTGCGATCAACAAGGTCGGTATCAAGGATATCCGACACCCGGTGCGAGTAAAGGACCGCAGCGAAGGCGAACAGCACACGGTCGCAAGCTTCAGCATGTACGTCTTTCTGCCGCACAACTTCAAGGGCACGCACATGTCGCGCTTTGTGCAGATCCTGAACAGCCACGAGCGCGAGATCTCGATCGAGTCGTTTAAGGACATGCTGAGCGAAATGGTCGAACGCCTGGAATCGGAGCGCGGCCATATCGAGATGAGCTTTCCGTTCTTCGTCAACAAAAAGGCGCCTGTATCCGGGGTGCAGAGCCTGCTCGACTACGAGGTGACGCTAATCGGCGAGATCCGGGACGCCAAGCCCGAGATGTATATCAGGGTGGTGGTTCCGACCACGAGTCTGTGTCCCTGCTCAAAATCGATCTCGGATCGCGGCGCGCACAACCAGCGGTCCCACGTGACCCTGACGGTGCGCACCTGCAGCTTCGTCTGGATCGAGGAGCTCATCGATGTCGTCGAGAAAGAGGCCTCGTGCGAGCTTTATGGGCTGCTCAAGCGCCCAGATGAGAAGCACGTTACCGAGCGGGCATACGACAACCCGAAGTTCGTCGAAGATATGGTGCGAGACGTGGCCGCGCGGCTAAACGCCGACGAGCGTATCTGCGCCTACGTGGTCGAGGCCGAAAACTTCGAATCGATCCACAATCACTCCGCTTACGCGCTGATCGAGCGCGACAAAGAAACGGAGCCACAGCCGCGCGTCGACTGAATAAGCTAGAATTTGCTGCGCAGGATCAGCAGGTTCTCGCGCTGGTCGATCTCGAATTCTCCCAGTACGTTCATTCCCAGCAACACCTCGCGCGGGCTGTTCCCCTCTATCACAACGGCCTTGACCTGCTGCAGCCCAATGCCGCCGACGGATACAGAGCGCAGCGAGATCTGATAGCCGACCGCTTCACCCGATGCCGTCCCGACACCGATCCGCAAGCCATCCACCCGGTGCGGGATTCCGAGGCGCTCCGCATGGCGTTCGCTCATCGCGATACTGGTTGCACCCGTATCCACCAGAAAGCGCACCGGCTGGCCATTGATCAGGCCGTCGACGAAATAGCTACCGCGGCTGTCCTTGAGGACCCGAATCTCGTGCCGCTCGCGCGGTTGATAAGAGGCACTTACGGCCGACCCGAGCCGCAGCTCCTGACTGCGCCCCTCGATCTCGACGACCGCCCGTTGCGGGTTAGCGCTGATCAGGCGTACGCCGCCGGGACCCGTCTTGCCCTCGGCGAGCACCTTGCGTTGACCATCGATATCCAACATCGCCTTGCCCGGGAAGAGCGCCAGGACCCGCACCGACGGCCCGGCATGCGCCATCGTCGTCACCAGTAGGAATATCACGCAGGCCCTGAACAACATAGCGACTCCCATTCGACGTGCACCCCAACGACTATAGCCAATAGGCCATCCCCTGCAGGCAGGCGGCAGCAAACAGGCCGGCGACGATATCATCGAGCATGATACCGAGGCCGCCCCCTATCCCCCTGTCCAGCCAGCGAATCGGCCACGGCTTCCAGATATCGAACAAACGGAACAACAAAAACCCAACGGCTACCCAGTACCAGCCAGGCGGCGCCGCGACCATCGTCAATAAGAAGCCGGCGATCTCGTCCCAGACGATCCCCGGGTGATCGTGCACTCCGAGATCCCTTGCCGCGCTGCCGCACAGCCAGATTCCGCCCAGGACCACCATGCCCAATACCCCCAGATAGACGGCTGGGGACAGCAGGGACAGCGGCAAATAGATGCCGACAGCCAGCAGCGTGCCCATGGTGCCAGGGGCCTTCGGCGAACACCCTGCACCGAAACCGAAGGCCAGCAGGTGCACGATATTGCCCAGCGAGGGCTTGGGAAGCAGCTTAGCCCCGGAAGTGGTCGAACCCATCAGGGATCTCCGTGCTCTCGCGTCCATCCGGATAGATGAGCGTGATGCCAGGTACATCGACCAGGCGGCCGATTTCTTGCACGCTTTCGCCCGCGCCACGGCAGCGATCCCGCAGCGCCTCGATACGGTCCGCCGCGAGGCTGAACAGCAACTCGTAGTCGTCGCCGCCGGCCAGCGCCGGCCGCCATTGCCGCGGCGGACAGTGTTCTCGGAATGCCGGCGACAGCGGCAGCCGGGCCAGCTCGACACGTGCCCCGACCCCGCTGGCGGCGCAGAGATGTCCCAGGTCGGCAATCAATCCATCGGAGACATCGATGGCGGCGCTAGCCTGGCCCACCAGCAGCCGCCCGAGCGCTACCCGCGGCGTTGGTCGATCGAGACGCCGAGACAGTCGGCCGTCGACGCTACCGCCGCGTAATTGCTGCTGCATCAGTTGCAATGCCAACCCTGCATCTCCGACCGTTCCACTGACCAGTAGGCGATCTCCGGCCCGCGCACCGCTGCGCCGCAGCGCGAGCAAAGGGTCGACGAAACCGTGCACCTGGATGGTGATACTCAACGGCCCGCGCGTCGTGTCCCCGCCAACGAGCTGGACATCGTGGATGACCGCGAGGGCGGCGAACCCGTCCACGAAGGCGCGCAGCCAGTTCTTGTCCACCTGCGGCAAGGTCAGCGCCAGTGTCGCCCAGGCTGGCTGTGCTCCCATTGCGGCGAGGTCGCTGAGATTCACCGCCAGCGCCTTGTGCCCCAGGTCAAGTGGATCGGCATCTACCAGGAAGTGCCTGCCGGCGACCAGGGTATCCACGCTGACGGCGAGGGCCAAACCCGGTGGGGCGCGCAGCAGGGCGCAGTCATCGCCTATCCCCAGCAGCACATCCGCGCGCGCACCGGTGGCCCGGACAAAGAAATCGCGAATCAGATCGAATTCGGAGACAGACACAGCGGTCAGCGCCGGGCCGCCGCCTCCAGCGGTCGCAGTGCGCGCGCGGCCTTGTCGAGCACACCGTTGACATAACGGTGTCCTTTCTCTGCACCAAATGTCTTGGCCAGCTCGACGGCCTCGTTGATCACCACCCGGTAAGGGATCTCGGGATGCTCAATGAGCTCGTAGGTGCCGACCCGCAGGATCGCCCGCTCGACCGGATCGACCGACGCGAGCGGGCGGTCGACGCATGACGCCAGCGCCCCGTCCAGTTCGCTCAAGCGCGCGGGCACGCCGTTCACCAGCTCGGTAAAATAGTCGCTATCGAATTTCTTGGCCTCCTGCTCGCGCAGGAAATGATCGACGATGACGCCGATATCCTGGCCAGCCATCTGCCACTGATACAACGCCTGGATCGCCAGACTGCGCGAGCGACTGCGTTGCCGGCTCACCGTCGAGCCACCTCAGAGCTCCCGCAGCAGATTGACCATCTCGATCGCACTGGCGGCCGCCTCGCCGCCTTTATTGCCCGCCTTGGTGCCGGCACGCTCGATCGCCTGCTCGATGGTATCGACAGTCAAGACGCCGAATGCGATGGGTATGCCGTGCTGCAGCGTGACCTGGGCCATGCCCTTGACGCACTCACCCGCCACGTACTCGAAATGCGGCGTGCCGCCGCGAACCACCGCGCCGAGGGCGACGATGGCATCGTACTCGGCCTTGGCGGCGATCTTCTCCAGCACCAGCGGCATCTCGAAAGCGCCTGGCAGACGCACAATGGTGATGTCCTCCTCGGGTGTTCCATGACGTTTCAGCGTGTCGATAGCACCGGCTTCGAGGCTATCGACGACAAAACTGTTCCAGCGCGCGACCACGACACAGAAACGGGCGTTGCTCACCGTCATGCCGCCTTCGATCGTCTTGATGCTCATATCGCTTTCCTCTCCAACGGCCAGACCGCTGTCTCACTCCGTACTGACGAACTCGACCACCTCGAGATCGAAGCCTGCCAGCGCATGCAGATGCTTGGGCGCACTCATGACGCGCATCTTGCGCACCCCGAGGTCCGACAAAATCTGTGCCCCCACACCGATGGTACGAAGATCGTCGTCCTGCGCCTTCGAGCGTAAGGGTATCTGGTCATCCACGCCGTGCCATTTGTAGTCCTGGATACGCTGCACAATGTCGCGCGCAGTGTCGTAATTGCGCAGCACCACGATCACACCCTCCCCTTCCGCGGAGACCTGGTCCATCACGCGACGCAGCGGCCATCCGCAATCGCGGGTTCCCTCGAACAGATCGCATAGGCTGTTTTGAACATGCACCCGGACCAGCGTCGCACGATCGGGGCTGATGTCGCCCTTTACCAGCGCCATGTGCATTTCGTTGCCAATGACATCCTGGTAGGCGAACAGCTGGAAATCGCCATGCTGGGTCACCAGGGTACAGGAGGTCACCTGCTCGACGGTCTTTTCGTTCTTGATCCGATACTGAATGAGATCGGCGATCGTACCGACTTTGAGGTCGTGGCGCTGCGCAAATTGCTCCAGATCCGCACGACGCGCCATGCTGCCGTCTTCGTTGAGGATCTCTACGATCACGGCGCTGGGCGCAAAGCCAGCCAGGCGCGCAAGGTCGCAACCCGCCTCGGTGTGCCCGGCACGCACCAGCACACCGCCGGGTTGGGCCATCAGCGGAAAGATGTGGCCGGGCTGGATCAGGTCCTGAGGCTGTGCGTCCGGTTTGACCGCGGCCAGCACGGTGGTGGCGCGATCGGCTGCCGAAATTCCGGTGGTAACCCCCTCCGCCGCCTCTATCGATACCGTGAAATTGGTCGCTTCGAGCTGATTGTCGGTGTTGACCATCAGCGGCAGGCGCAGCTGGCGGCAGCGTTCCTTGGTGAGGGTGACGCAGATCAGGCCGCGCCCATACTTGGCCATGAAGTTGATGGCCTCTGGTGTAGTGACCTCGGACGCGAGGATGAGGTCGCCCTCGTTTTCCCGGTGCTCGTCGTCCATGATTATCACCATTCGACCGCGACGCAGTTCCTCGATGATTTCTTGTGTGCTGTTCAGTGCCATGGTGCTGCAGCTAGTTGCGAACCGAGCAGTGTAACAGGCCAAAGGCGCCACGGAGAATGCCCGAGTGACCGAAACCGAAGGGGTAATACAGTACCGCCTCGACTATCAGCCTGGCACGCTGCCGCCGGACGCAGCCCTTTCGAGCCTGCTCCACTGGTTCCGCCGCTGCCGCGAGCGCGAGCTGATCGGCCGCGCACCAGACCGCTACGCCGGCGCTGCCTATGGCAACATCAGCATCCGCGTGCGCCGCGGTTTCGTGATCTCAGGCACCCAGACAGGCGGCCGTGGGGCCCTGACTCCCGACGACCTGGCCTGGGTGCTGGACTTTGACGTCGCGAAGAATCAGCTCACGGCGACCGGCCCAAGCCGCCCTTCGTCCGAGGCCATGACCCACGGGCAGATCTACCGTGGCCTGGCTGCGATCGATGCGGTAATCCATATCCACTCACCACGCATCTGGCGGCAGGCAGAGGCCCTGCAGTTGCCCACGACCGCACGGTTCGCCCGCTACGGCACGCCACAGATGGCGCACGAGGTCGAGCGATTGCTGATGGTGGACCCTGAGGCAACGCAAGGCGTGTTCGTCATGGGGGGACATGAAGACGGCGTCGTGAGCTACGCCAACGGCATCGACACCGCCGGAGAGCTGCTGCTGGTGCTGCAGGCGCGGGCCGAGCAGTTTTCAGGCTAGGGATAATCACGATGCGCGAGCAAAAAACGATCTCCCTGGTGCTCGGTAGCGGTGGGGCCCGCGGTCTGGCGCACATCGGCGTCATCCGGGTGCTGCAACGTCATGGCTGGAAGATCGGCAGCATCGCCGGCAGTTCCATGGGCGCCCTGATCGGTGCGTTTTACGCGGCCGGCAAGCTGGAAGACTACGCCGAATGGGCGCAGGAACTCACCGAATTCAACGTCCTGCGTTATCTCGACATCGCCTGGGGCGGCGCCGGCATGCTCAAAGGGCAGATGTTGATGGAGACCCTGCAGGACTTCGTTGGCAGGCACCGCATCGAGGATCTGCCGATCCCGCTGACCATCGTCGCGACCGACGTACTCAGCCGCAAAGAGGTCTGGCTGCGGCACGGCGACCTGTTCGACGCGATTCGCGCGTCTATCGCGGTGCCGACCATATTCACACCACATGTGGTCAATGAACGGCCCCTGCTGGATGGTGGGATTCTAAATCCGGTGCCGATAGCGCCGACACTGCAGGATCCGACGGATGCGGTGATCGCGGTCAGTCTGTCCGGGGTACCGAAGAAGATCGGCGCCGGCAGCCGTCTGCGCTATAGCGCCCCGTCGGAGGAACGACCTCGGCACCGTTACCAGGAGAAAATCGAGGCCTTCATCGACCAGCTGCAGACACGCCTCGGTCTCGAGAACGACAACGAAGATGAGCAACCCAGATTGTCATTGACCGATGCCGCGCTGCTCTCCCTGGACGCGATGCAGGCCAGTATCGCCCGTTGCATGCTGGCGGCCTATCCTCCCGACCTGCTGATCGAGGTGCCGATCAACACCTGCGGGGCGCACGAGTTTTATCGCGCCCGGGAGGTCATCGCGGCAGGCGAGTTCTGGGCGGAGGGAGCAATCGAGCGATTTGGCAATCACCGCGACTGAAGCGATATCCGCGCCCGCCGAAGCTATCGGACCCGTGGGGTCATTTTTTGAGGAATCCGGTCCGCGCCAGCAGGCCCATGTCGACTGCGGGGGCGGCCGGATCGGCCGCCTGCTCGCCGAGGAGCAGCCGCTCTAGATAGCGTGCCACCAGGTCGACCTCGAGATTCACCCGCGTGCCCGCATGATAGCCGTCCATGATGGTCTCCTGTAGGGTGTGCGGCACGATATTGAGCGCGAAGCGCGCGCCATCCACGGCATTCACCGTCAGGCTTGTACCATCCACTGAGACAGAGCCCTTGTGCGCGATGTAGCGCGCTAGCTCGTGCGGCGCCTCAACGGTGAAACGCACCGAGCGGGCGTCATCATGGCGCTCCAGGATGGTGCCCATGCCGTCCACATGCCCGCTGACCAGGTGCCCGCCCAGCCGCGTACCCAGCGTCAAGGCCTTCTCGAGATTGACCCTGCTGCCGGACTGCAGCTGCCCAAGGCTGGTCAATGACAGGGTTTCACGCGATACATCGGCGGCAAAGCCGTCACCCGGGAGCGTCACCGCCGTCAGACAGACGCCATTGACCGCAATGCTGTCACCCGGCGCCACGTCGCTGAGGTCCAGCTTCCCGGTCAATACCCGCAAGCGGACGTCGCCACCGCGCTGCTGTAATTCGGCGACCTCTCCGATCGCCGCGATAATCCCGGTAAACATCCAGCAACCTCCGCTAATTTTCCAGGTTCGGACGCAGCCGGATGCGAACATCGCTGCCGACACGGCGTACGTCGTCGAATGCCAGTTGGAGCCGGTCCGCCATCTGCTCGATGCCGGACAGCGCGGCCAGGCCGCGCGCGGCTTGCCCCATCAGATGCGGCGCCATATAGACGATCAATTCGTCGACCAGGCCGGCCTGCAGCGCATGCCCGGCCAGCGTCGGGCCTGCCTCGATCAGCACCTCATTGACCGCGCGCGCGGCCAGCAGCTGCATCAGGTCGGCGAGTTGGACCCGACCGTCGTCCTGCGGCCGGCGCACGACCTCCGCACCGGCGGCGCGCAGTGCCTGTTCGCACGCGCCGGATGCCCCTTCGCCACAGACGACAAGGGTGTCACCAGGCAGGCGCAGAAGACGTGCCGTGGGCGGGGTGCGCAACTCACTGTCGAGAATGACCCGCAATGGCTGGCGCAGGTAGTCCGGCTGCCCGACGCCATGCAGCTCCGCCGCCGCCAGGCGCACATTCATCGACGGATCATCGGCCAGGATCGTGCCGATCCCGGTGACGACGGCGCTGCTGCGCGCACGCAGTCGCTGCACGTCACGCCGCGCGGCCTCGCCGGTAATCCATTGACTCTCACCGCTGGCCATGGCCGTGCGCCCATCCAGGCTCATCGCCAGTTTGGTGCGAACATAGGGTCGACCGACACGCATGCGCTTAAGAAAACCCGGATTGAGCGCCTCCGCATCGCGCTGGAGCAGGCCGACCTGGGCGTCGACACCCGCCGCGCGCATCCTGGCCATGCCCCGCCCGGCGACCAGCGGGTTGGGGTCTGTCATTGCCGCGACAAGGCGTGTGATGCCGGCCTGGATCAGCGCCTCTGCACAGGGTGGGGTCAGGCCATGATGGGCACAGGGCTCCAGCGTCACATAGGCCGCCGCACCCCGCGCCTTCTCGCCGGCGGCCGCCAGGGCGTTGCGCTCGGCATGCGGCTCACCTGTTTTGCGATGCCAGCCTTCACCGACGATGCGTCCCGCATCGACCAGCACACAACCTACGCGCGGATTTGGATCGGTCGTGTAGAGGCCGCGTTCGGCAAGGCGCAGGGCTCGCGCCATGAACCGGTAATCCTCGGCGCCGAACGAGCCGCTCATCAGTCGTCGTCAAGGAAATCAATTTGGTGACGGCGCGCCTCAGGCGTCAACTGGCCCTCCAGTCGTTCGATCTCCTCGCGGAAGGCATTGACGTCCTCGAACTGTCGATACACAGACGCAAAGCGAACATAGGCCACCTGGTCGAGCTTCTTGAGCTCTTCCATGACCAGCTCACCAATCTTGCGCGAGGACACCTCACCCTCGCCGCCCGCCATCAGGCGGCGGGTGATGTGATGGATAGCGGCGTCAGTCGCCTCGGTAGAGACGGCGCGTTTCTCCAGTGCCCGCTCGATTCCAGCGCGCAGCTTGCGACCATCGAAGTTGACGCGCCGGCCGTCGCTCTTGACGACCCGCGGCAGGTTCAGCTCCGCGGTCTCGAAGGTGGTAAAACGTTCCTTGCACACCGTGCATTCGCGGCGCCGCCTGACCTGATCGCCGTCGCCATGCAGCCGGGAATCGACCACCTTGGTGTCCAGGGCTCCACAGAAGGGGCATCGCATCGCAGTTCAGATTCGGGTCACGAAGGACAGCGCATACGGCAGCCACGGATCCGTCAACGGGGACCAGAGACCGTCCCCATCCAACAGACGCGTGCGCTGCGGGATCATCGATAGACCGGGAACTTCGCACATGCCGCCAGGGCCTTTTGCTTGACTGCGGCAATGACTGCGCTGGCGCCGCGCCCGTCGATCACATCGCACATCCAACCCGCCAACTCCCGGCACTCGGCCTCGCCGAAGCCGCGCGTGGTGACGGCCGGGGTGCCGACACGAATTCCCGAGGTCACGAACGGCGATTGTGGGTCGTTCGGGACGGCGTTCATGTTGACCGTTATGTTTGCGGACCCCAGCCAGGCGTCGACGTCCTTGCCGGTCAGCCCAGCCTCGATGAAACTCACCAGGAACAGGTGATCGTCTGTGCCCTTGGAGACCACATCGTAGCCCCGCGCCATAAAGACCTCGGCCATTACCTGGGCGTTCTTGACCACCTGCTTCTGATAGTCAACGAACTCAGGCTCCATCGCCTCCTTGAAAGCCACCGCCTTGGCTGCGATCACGTGCATCAGCGGCCCACCCTGGCCACCCGGGAACACCGCCGAATTGAATTTCTTCTCCAACGCAGGATTCGCCCTGGCCAGGATCATGCCGGCGCGCGGCCCGCGCAGGGTCTTGTGCGTCGTCGTCGTAGTGACATCGGCAATCTGCACCGGACTCGGATAGACGCCGGCGGCCACCAGGCCAGCGATGTGCGCCATGTCGACCAGCAGGTAGGCGCCGACCGCATCGGCGATATCGCGGAAGCGTTGCCAGTCGACAATGCGCGAGTAGGCAGAAAAGCCGGCCACGATCATCTTCGGCCTGTGTTCGCGCGCGAGCCGGTCGACCTCGTCGTAATCGATCTCGCCCGTTTCCGGATTCAGGCCATATTGCACCGCGTGATACAGCTTGCCCGAAAAGCTGGGCTTGGCGCCATGCGTCAGATGGCCCCCGTGCGCCAGACTCATGCCGAGGATGGTATCGCCGGCCTCGCACAGCGCGAGGTAGACCGCTGCATTGGCCTGCGAGCCGGAGTGCGGCTGAACATTGGCATAATCGGCGCCGAACAGCTGTTTGGCGCGGTCGATCGCCAGCTGTTCGGCCTTGTCGACAAATTCGCAGCCGCCGTAGTAGCGCTTCGCGGGATAACCTTCGGCGTATTTGTTGGTCAATACGGAACCCTGTGCCTCCAGGATACGCGGGCTGGTGTAGTTTTCTGAGGCGATCAGTTCGATGTGCTCTTCCTGACGACGTTCCTCTGCCTGAATGGCCGCGAACAGCTCGTCGTCGTAACCCTCTATTTGCATCTCTTTGCTGAACATCAGCTACCTCATCAACACAAAACGTAAACGCAAACGGCCCCGATCGGGGCCGCTGACCGGGAATCCATGCACCCCGGGAATTGCTGAGTCTGCTGCAGTCGACTGTCAGCGTCAAGCTGGCTGACCTACGCCCTACCCTCGCACGCCCGTGGCCACCCCAGTCGGCGATTGCGAATCCCGTGCATCGGTCTATAAGACAAAAAACAGAGCGGCGCGTTTCCGCAGCCGCTCTTTTCGTGTGGGTTGGGGTGGACGATGGGGCTCGAACCCACGACCACTGGAATCACAATCCAGGGCTCTACCAACTGAGCTACGTCCACCATTGAAGTCGGCATCAATAGAGGGGCCTCTGCAGGACCGACTCACCTGCGCTTGGGACCCGCGCCTCGCGGCGAATCTGGCGCCCCGAGGAGGACTCGAACCCCCGACCAATAGCTTAGAAGGCTACTGCTCTATCCAGCTGAGCTATCGGGGCCGAACCCAGTAACGAGCAAAATCTGGTCGGGGTAGAGAGATTCGAACTCCCGACATCCTGCTCCCAAAGCAGGCGCGCTACCAGACTGCGCTATACCCCGAGTTTCTCGACCGTTTGGCGAAGGCTCAATATTGTATGAGGCCGCACCGTGGGCGTCAATGAAACCCCCGTGTCTGCTATCATCGCGATCCTCACTCCGACCGGTAGGACCACGCCAGGGCGACCATGACTGCGCAAATCCTCGACGGCAGGGCGATTGCCGCTGACATTCGTGAACAGGTTCGGCGGCAGGTGGACGCCCGCAGGGCCGCGGGTCAGGACGCGCCTGGGCTGGTCGTCGTCCTCGTCGGCGAGAACCCGGCCTCGCAGGTCTACGTTCGCAACAAGCAAAAGGCGTGTCAGCAGGTCGGGTTCAGGTCGGAATTGCTGCAGCTGCCGGCGGACACCAGCCAGGCCCGGCTGCTTCAGCTGATCGAGCAGCTGAATGCCCGCGACGACGTCGACGGGATCCTGGTGCAACTGCCGCTACCGGCACAGATCAACGAAGACCTGATCACGGAGCACATCACGCCGACAAAGGATGTCGACGGCTTCCACCCTTGGAACATGGGTCGGTTGGTGCTGCGTCAGCCGCTGCTCCGACCCTGTACGCCGAAGGGCGTGATGACCCTGCTAGCGTGCACCGGTATCGACCTGGTCGGCAAAGATGCGGTCATCATCGGCCAGTCCAACATCGTCGGTCGGCCAATGCTGCTCGAACTGCTGATGGCACGCTGCACCGTCACGGTATGTCACAGCAAGACACAACACCTCGCCGACAAGGTGCGCGGCGCGGACATCGTGGTCGCTGCAGTCGGTGTGCCGCGCTTCGTCGAGGCGGACTGGGTGAAGTCGGGCGCTGTCGTGATCGACGTCGGCATCAACCGCATGCAGGACGGCAGTCTCTGCGGCGACGTAGATACCGACGCGGTGGCCGCGCGCGCCGGCTGGATCACCCCAGTGCCCGGTGGGGTCGGCCCGATGACTGTCGCGACCCTATTGCAGAACACCCTGCTCGCCGCCGACATGCACGACCGACGCAGTTGACCGGGCGCGCAGTCCAGCGCAGTCGTGTGCGAGAGGGATCGACGCCTTTCGGTTCTCCGCAGGCCTTTTAGCGGCTGCGTTTCTTTAACACCCGTCGGTCTGTGTACAATCGCGGCCTCCCAAGATTCGCATCACGCAAGAAGCTCCATCGCCATGGCCCAGTACATCTTCACAATGAATCGCGTCAGCAAGATCGTGCCGCCGAAGCGGCAGATCCTGCGCGACATTTCCCTGTCTTTCTTCCCCGGTGCCAAGATCGGCGTCCTTGGGCTCAATGGTGCGGGCAAGTCGTCGCTGCTTCGCATCATGGCCGGCGTGGACACTGAGATCGACGGCGAGGCGCGGCCGCAGCCGGGCATCGAGGTCGGCTTTCTGCCGCAAGAGCCGCAACTCGATCCTGCCAAGGACGTGCGCGGCAACGTCGAAGAGGCGCTGGGCCACATCACCGAGGCAATGGCCGAGCTCGACAAGGTCTACGCGGCCTACGCCGAGCCAGACGCAGATTTTGACGCCCTGGCCAAGCGTCAGGGCGAACTCGAGAATGTCCTGCAGGCGGCCGACGGCCACAACCTCGACCGGCAACTAGAGATCGCGGCCGATGCGCTGCGACTGCCGCCCTGGGATGCCGATGTGACCACGCTTTCCGGCGGCGAACGGCGACGCGTCGCGCTGTGCAAGCTGTTGTTGTCCAAGCCCGACATGCTGTTGCTGGACGAGCCGACGAACCATCTCGATGCCGAGTCCGTGGCCTGGCTGGAGCGCTTCCTGCACGACTACCCGGGTACCGTCGTTGCGGTAACCCATGATCGCTATTTCCTGGACAATGTCGCCGGGTGGATCCTCGAACTCGACCGCGGCCACGGTATCCCCTGGGAGGGCAACTATTCCTCCTGGCTGGAACAGAAAGAGGCGCGCCTGGAGCAGGAACAGAAGCAGGAACAGTCGCGCATCAAGGCGATGAAAGAGGAACTCGACTGGGTTCGCCAAAACCCCAAGGGACGGCAGGCCAAGAGCAAGGCCCGCCTGGCGCGCTTTGAGGAACTCCAAAGCAGCGAATTCCAATCGCGCAATGAGACCAACGAGATCTACATCCCGCCAGGTGAGCGTCTCGGCGATCTGGTCATCGAGGCCAACGGGTTAAAGAAGGCTTACGGCGACCGGCTCCTGTACGACGGCCTGACCTTCAATCTCCCGAAGGGCGGCATTGTCGGCATCATCGGCCCCAACGGCGCGGGCAAGACCACGCTGTTTCGTCTTCTGACGGGCCTGGAGCAACCCGATGCCGGCGAGCTGCGGATCGGTCCGACCGTGCAACTGGCCTATGTCGATCAGAGCCGCGATTCCCTGGACGGGAGCAAGACGGTCTGGCAGGAGATATCCGAGGGCCAGGAGATCATTACCGTCGGCAGATTCGAGATGCCCTCGCGTGCCTATTGCTCGCGGTTCAACTTCCGCGGTTCTGATCAGCAGAAAAAGGTCGGCGACCTGTCTGGCGGCGAGCGCAACCGGGTGCATCTGGCCAAGCTGATCAAATCCGGTGGCAACGTCCTGCTGCTCGACGAGCCGACCAATGATCTGGATGTGGAGACACTGCGCGCCCTGGAAGAGGCATTGCTCGCCTTCCCGGGCTGCGTCGTCGTCATCTCGCACGACCGCTGGTTTCTCGACCGCATTGCGACGCACATCCTGGCGTTCGAAGGGGACTCGGAGGTCGTCTGGTACGAAGGCAACTTCGCCGACTACGAGGAGGACAAGAAACGTCGCCTCGGTGAAGACGCCGTCAACCCGCATCGCATCAAGTACCGGCGCATCGACCGCTGAGACCTGCGTATGGCGCCTGCCGGCCATGGACGCAGACCTCGGTCGAGCCCGCATATTGCACGAAGGCGGATCGATTCATCTTAGTTTCCCGCATCATTCTCGGTGGTTGTGTTCGCACCAGACGCTTTCGGTTTGGTTACAGTTTGTCCTTTTCGGGCTCAGGCCGCACTGCGCTTCGCATCTGCGCCGATCCCCCTCAAACCATAGCTACGGCTATGCTTTATATTCTGGGCGTCCTGCCCTCCACCCCTTCGGGGCCAGTGCTGCGCACTGTTCAAATCCGCTCCCGGCGGATTTGTCGGCCGATCGACCCAGCTGCTTTGCCCATTACGCCCTGATTCCCGAAACCTTCGTGCAACATGCGAGCTAGGCGCCATGGCGGGTATAGTTGACGCATGAATGAATCCGACCAATTTTTCGTTCGCGCAAATCGGCTTCTGGAACGCTGGGAGGCACTGCTCGAAGGTCGCGGCGTCGCACCCGACTGGGGACATGATGCGTTCCGCTGGCGCCACGATCAGCACGGCATGCGCCTGGTCGGGGTGCCCAATCCGCACCGCGTGACACTCGATGACCTGCTGTGTATGGATACACAAAAGGCCGAGGTCATGCGCAACACCGAACAGTTCGTTCGCAGCCGCCCGGCCAACAATGTCTTATTGTGGGGTGCCCGCGGTACCGGCAAGTCGACTCTGATCAAGGCGGTGTTCAATGCCTTCGTCAACCGCGGGCTGCGACTGATCGAGGTGGAGAAGGAGCACCTGGTCGACCTGGTCGAGATTGTTGAGACGCTTGCGGGTCGATCGGAGCGCTTCCTAATCTACTGCGACGACCTCTCATTCGAGGCCGATGACCCCGGCTACAAATCACTCAAGGCCGTGCTCGAGGGGTCGATCGCCGCGCCGGCGGAAAACGTGATGATCTATGCGAGTTCCAACCGCCGCCATCTCCTGCCTGAGTCCAAGGCGGATAACCAGGATGTGCATGTGATCGATGGCGAAATCCACCCCGGTGAGGCCATCGAAGAGAAGGTCTCTTTGTCCGAGCGTTTTGGCCTCTGGCTGTCCTTCTACCCGTTCAATCAGGCGCAGTACCTTGAGATCGTCGAACACTGGCTGCAGCGATTCGACAGCGGTAGCTGCAGCGACCAGGGGACCCGCCTCGCGGCCCTGCGCTGGGCACGCCAACGCGGCTCACGCAGCGGTCGCGTCGCCCGCCAGTTCGCTATCGATCAGGCGGGGCGCTGTGACTGAGCAACGGCTGCGCGTGCGGCGAGTGGTATTCGGTGAGCCGCGCGATGTCGCCGCCTACCTGGACCTGCTCGACGCCTATGCACGCGACCCGATGGGTGCTGGTCGCCCATTGCCAGAGGCGGTACGGACGCGCCTCGCCGCCGATCTGCCAGACCTCCCCGGGGCACATTGTCTGCTCGCCGAAAAGGGGGCAGAGGCAGTCGGATTCGCGACCTGCTTCCTTGGCTATTCGACCTTCCAGGCACGTCCCTTGCTCAACATCCACGATATCGCCGTTCTGCCGGAATGGCGCGGTCGATCCGTGGCGCAGTCACTGTTGGAGGCGATTGCGGAACTGGCTCGGCAATTCGGCTGCTGTCGTATCACCCTCGAGGTCAGAGAGGACAACCCGCGCGCGCGCACGGTCTACAAGCGAGCGGGATTCAGCGCGGCACCATGCGGCCTGTTCATGGAAAAGACGCTGTGAGGTCTAGTCTGGAAATCTCACCAGCCGGCCGACGGCTGCCTGATGAGTGATGGAACTACAAGCGATATAGGCCCGCATGAACCCACTTCGAACCATGACACTCTGTTTTCGCCGATGGCCTTTCGCGGTCCTGGCGGTTTCTCGCTCGCCCTGGCTTGGTCTTCACTCAAGTGGTAGCTACGGCTAGCACTTTCGCTCCAGCCCGGCGCCAGGCCGGCTGCGAAGCTCGCCAGTCGCCGCGATGCCGGTGAGATTTCCAGGCTGGCGCTAAAACGAACGCCCCGCGATGCGGGGCGTTTCTCCATCCACCGTTAAACTTGTTCTCTAGCCTGCATGTTGCATCAGTATCCAGGATGATCGCGCCGGCCAGGTGCGTCTGGACGCCGCCCTGGAGCGAAAAGCATAGCCGTTGCTATGGTTAGAGCGAAGGGCAAGTACAGGCGTGCCTGGACAAGCGAGGGCCTGGATAGATCGGGGACGAGGGACAAACTGTACCTTCAAAAAAGCGCACCGAATATGACTTTCGCCGCATTTCTGCCGCTTCATTCGCGCCCGTCCACGATCGACTGGTGCAACATGCAGGCTAGACCGCAAGCTTCAGTGTGAAACGGATGATAAGGCCCGAAACGAAATCCAAAAAATTAGCGAGCATTAATAGGCTTGTCGGGCGAGCGTGAACGCGTTATCGATCCCGGGGGGCAGTGAACATAGATACTGGGATTCACTTCACTCAGACCCGGGGCTTCCTCGACGATTCTGCCGGTGATACCACAGCACTGGCACGAGAGCGGCCAAGAAGGTCGCGGCCATGGACTCGTTTGCCGAACCGCCATAGGCCAGCACCCCAAACCCCGCAACGCCGCCCAGCACAGTGCAGAGCAGCGCAGTACGGAGGAGACGACAGCGTGCGCAGACTTTCTCTCGCATGCGCTCGAGCATAACCCGATTTCGGCCCGGCACGGCTGGGTGAGAGACTTGAGATTCCCTGACGTCCGTAATACAAGACGAGATATGTCTCAGCTCGCGTTGACCATTGGGCCGGATCTTCGGTTCGCATGATTCAAGACACCGGGGCCCGTTGCTTTGGCCAGCGTATACTGAGCCCGTTTCGCGGGATCATGCACTGTGTCGTCAATGATTCCGCCGATGCGGTGACCACCGATGGACGCGTCTGGACCTTGTATGTCCGCGGCGAGCGCCTGTACGACGACCTCCCGGACCTCGACCATCGCCAGGTGACCATCCCGGACGTGAAGTACGGACAGTGGTCTGCGACGCGCGGCTTTCGGCGTGCCCCGATACGCCTGCCGACCTTTGATGCCAGGGTGCGTGAGGAGGGCGACAGACTGCTGCAGGCCGTGCAACACCATGCAGATTCGCTCCCGTTTCCGCTGGCCGACCGCTTCGAACTCTGGCTGCTGCATGCAACCACCGGCCGGCCGCTGGCGATGATCGCGTCCTGCTGCGATGCAGCGGAGTGCGATTTGCCGGCCTTGGTACGCTGGACGCCCGGCCGGCTCTGCATGGCCGAGTTGGCGGAGGCCCGGCAACTATCGCACATCATCGGCGAGCTCGCCGGTAAGCCGTCTCACGCGCAGTGGTTCGAGCGCCACGCTGAGGGCAGCGGCAGCCCACGCAGCGGCACCTTTGGCGACCAACAGGCGGTGCCGCGGGATGACCTCCCGGCCGCGTGCTTCGACCCGCTGTTTGTCGACCCGAGTGCACTCACGGCGCCGCAGGTCCGCCTGCTCGAGGCCGTGCTCGCCTGGCAGTCGCCCGCGCTTTTGCAGTTACCCGATCTGACACCGGCACAGCGCGCCGCCTTCGAGACGGCGGCCTGCCGGCATGCCCTGCGGCTGGCCGAACAGTTGCCGCTGTACCCTTGCGTCCTCGATGGTGCCGCCATTACCGCCGCGGTGGTCGAGGCACGCCTGCGACGCAGCAACGCCGCACCCACCGCATCCGGCGATGACAAAGGTCCGCTGTCTCCCTACTTTCTGGAGATCCCCGATGGTTAGCCTGAAAATCTCAAAGGCCCATGCCGGTGGTAAACAGCGTCGAGATCAGCTGCTCGACTGGCGCATTGTCGTCGGTCAGCAGCGGCACGTTGGGCTGACGCGAGGCCGATCGCTGAACGCGCTCGCTGACCCGGACCCAGCGCCGCTGCGGGCGCATGGCGGCATGCAGGCGCTGCCTGCCCGAGGCCATGGCAGTCTCCACATTGGCGGCAGTAATCACATAGGTCACGCGCGCCTCGGCCAGCGGCACCTCATCCAACCATACGTCGACGTAATCGAAGACGGTCGCCAGCGTCTTCACCAGGGCCTGTGCCAGGCGACCGTTCGGGTAGGCATCGACCAGATTCATGACATAGATGCCGTCATCGGCGAGACGTTGCCGAAGCAACCGGGCGAATTCCTGAGTCACCAGGTGATACGGAACGGCGACGTCATGAAAGGCGTCACCGACGATGATATCGAACCTTTCATCCTCCGGTAGCGCGCGCAATACCGCGCGCGCATCGCCGTGGATGACGCGCATGTCGCGGTCGTCGAGAAACAGCTCGTCGCGCGCGGCCTGCGTGACCATGGGGTCCAACTCGGCAACCGTGATCTCGACCGGCAGGCTCGCCAACCACAGCGCTCGCGGCTGCGTGAAGGCGCCGCCACCGATGAAAAAGGCGCGCAAGCCACCTTTATCGTGATGGTGACGACACATCAACTCCTGCATCAAATGCACATAGGGCGCACTCAGGAAGGTGCCGTCGTTCTCGACGTTCGTGCCATGCAGCAGATGGTCCAGCACCAGACTGCGCGCCTGGCCCAGCACCGGATCGACGCCCTCGTCCACGGTGCGGATGCAGAAATAGCTGCTCTCCCGGTCACACGGCGAGGCCAGCGCCGGATTGAAGAAGGTACCGAGACCAAGCACTGCCGCACCCAGCAAGGCGATGGTCGTCACGACCGTCCGCCGCCGGTTGACCAGCGGCCGGATGAACAGCAGGCCGCTGAGCAACAGCATCAGGCCGCAAGCCAAGACCACATTGCGCGATCCCATGACCGGTATCAGCCACCAGGCGGTAGCAAAGGTGCCGAGGATGCTGCCCGTGGCGCCCAGCGCATGCATCATGCCGACGATATGTCCGGTGCGGGAACTCTGTGCGAGCGCCAGGGTGGTCAGCAGCGGGGTCACGATGCCGATCAGGATCGCCGGCAGCAGAAACAAGGCGAGCACCAGGATCAGGCTGGTGCTAAGGATGGACAGCGCGTAGCCGTCCAGGCCGCGCGCCGTGGCCAGCAGCAGCCACGGGATAAGCAGTGCCGACAATCCCGCCGCGATCAATACACCGCCGGCCGCTTCGGCCGTGGCCTGCCGGTCGGCCCAGGCACCGCCCAGCGCATTGCCGATCGACAGGCCCGCCAGTACGACGCCGATCACTGCCGACCAAGTGTAGAGTGAGACACCCACATAGGGCGCAATGAGGCGCGCGGCGACGATCTCGAGCACCAGGAGCAGCGCCGAGCTCAGAAACACGATAACGGCATACAGGGTGATCTTGCGCTGTTTGGGGTCCATCGTGTTTCGGTCCAGCGCCAGCTGGCGCCGTCAGTAGTGCGGTGGCGGCGGCTCCTCGGCCGTCGCGTCACCGAGTGGTGAGGGTTGCAACGCATGCAGCATCTGCCTGACCTGCGCCAGATCGGCGCGCAGCTGTGCGATCAGCCCGTCCTGCTGCGCCACGGCGCGGTTAAGGGCCTCTATCGCCATCTCCTGGTGGGTCAAACGGATCTGCAGATCCTCGAGTTGCGGCTCGGTCATCCCAGCCACCGCCGTGCATTCCGGAACAGGCGGCGCCAGGGCGCATCCTCCAACCAGTCATCCGGATGCCAGGAGTTCTGCACCGCGCGCACGACGCGTTCCGGATGCGGCATCATGATAGTCACCCGTCCGTCAGCGCTGCTCAGGCCCGTGATTCCCTGCGGCGAACCGTTTGGATTGGCCGGGTACCGCTCGGCCACTTCACCGCTGTTCTCGATGAAACGCAGTGCCACCTGGGGCGCGACCGCCGTCAATTGTTGCGCGCTAGCGAATTCAGCGCGTCCTTCACCGTGCGCAACGACGATCGGCAGACGCGAGCCGACCATGCCGTCGAGCAGGACCGAAGGGGTCTGCTGCACCTCGACCATGACAAAGCGCGCCTCGAACTGCTCCGAGCGATTGCGCACGAAGTGGGGCCAGTGTTCAGCCCCGGGGATCAGCGCCTTCAGGTTCGACAACATCTGACAACCGTTGCACACGCCCAGGCTGAAGGTATCCGGACGTTCGAAGAAGGCACCGAACTGATCCCGCGCACGATCGTTGAACAAGATCGATTTGGCCCAACCCTCACCCGCGCCCAGGACATCGCCGTAGCTGAAACCCCCGCAGGCCACCATTCCCTGGAAATCGCGCAGGTCTATGCGGCCGGCGAGGATATCGGACATGTGGACATCGACGCATTCGAAGCCCGACTTGTTGAACGCAGCCGCCATCTCGACCTGGCCATTGACGCCCTGCTCTCGCAGAATGGCGACACGCGGTCGTCGACGCTCGACAAAGGGCGCGGCCACATCGTCATTATGATCAAACGTAAGCTTTACCGACAGGCCGGGACCGTCCTCCGCAATGCGTGAGAATTCCTCTGCGGCGCACTGCGGGTCGTCGCGCAAGGCCTGCAGGTGCCGAGTGGTCTCCGACCACGCCTGCTGCAGCGACGCCCGGTTGCCGTCGAATATCATCCGTCCCGCGTGCCGCACACGGATCGCATCACTGTCGGTCACCGCGCCGATCAGCTGGCAGCAGGTACCCAGTCCCGCATGCTCGAGGGCGTTCAGTACGTCGTCACTGTCACTGTGACGGACCTGAAGCACCGCCCCCAGCTCTTCGTTAAACAGCACCTCCAGGTCCTGCTGGGCCAGCCCGGACAGGTCGATCTCCAGACCGCAGCGCCCCGCGAAGGCCATTTCGCACAGGGTCGTGAACAGGCCACCGTCAGAGCGGTCGTGATAGGCGAGCAGCAGACGATCGCGATTCAGCTCCTGGATCACTTGAAACGATGCCTTGAGCAACGTCGGATCATCGACATCCGGGGCCCGATCGCCGATCTGCCGATACGCCTGCGCAAGCGCCGAGCCGCCGAGGCGGTTTCGCCCCTGGCCGAGATCGATCAGCACCAGATCGGTGTCGCCGAGGTCCGTGCGCAACTGCGGGGTCAGGGTCTGCCGCACGTCGTCGACCGGGGCGAACGCAGAGATGATCAGCGACAGGGGTGCCGTCATCGCTCGCATCGCACCGTCGTGCTCCCACACCGTCTTCATCGACATCGAATCCTTGCCGACGGGGATCGCGATACCGAGCGCCGGACACAGTTCCATACCTACCGCCTGCACGGCATCGAACAGCCGCGCATCCTCGCCCGGATGACCGGCCGCCGCCATCCAGTTGGCCGACAGCTTCACATCCCCCAGCCGGCCTACCGCGGCCGCGGCCAGATTCGTCAGGGCCTCGCCGATCGCCATGCGCGCCGACGCGGCGGCATCGAGCAGGGCCAGCGGCGTGCGTTCCCCCAGACTCATCGCCTCGCCGCGGTAGCCATCGAAGTCCGCCGCGGTGACGGCAACATCCGCGACCGGCACCTGCCAGGGACCGACCATCTGATCGCGCGCGACCATACCGGTGACACTGCGGTCACCGATGGCGATCAGGAATGTCTTGTTGGCAACGCTGGGCAGCCGCAGCACGCGCCCGGCCGCCTCGGCAACTCCTACGTCATCGAGCGCCAGCGCCCGCAACAGCGGCTTCTCTCTGCGCACGTCGCGGTGCATGCGCGGTGGCTTGCCGAACAGCAAAGACATCGGCATATCGATCGGCCTGGCATCGAAATGACTGTCGCCCAACACCAGCCGTTGCTCTGCGCTGGCCGCACCGACGATCGCATAGGGACAGCGCTCGCGCACGCAGATCGCCTCGAACTCCGCCAGGCGCTCGCGCGCAATGGCCAGCACATAGCGTTCCTGCGCCTCGTTGGCCCAGATCTCCATCGGCGACATACCGGGGTCGTCGTTCGGCACGGCACGCAGTTCGAATTTGCCGCCGTGCGCTGCATCGTGCACCAGTTCTGGCAGCGCATTGGACAGTCCGCCGGCACCGACGTCGTGGATGAACAGGATCGGATTGGCGTCGCCGTGCTGCCAGCAGCGGTCGATCACCTCCTGACAGCGCCGCTCCATCTCGGGGTTGGCACGCTGGACGGAGGCGAAGTCCAGGTCTTCCGCCGACGTGCCCGAGGCCATCGATGACGCCGCCCCGCCGCCGAGGCCGATCAACATTGCCGGCCCGCCCAGCACAACCAGGGGTGTGCCCGCCGGGAAGGCATCCTTTTCGATATCTCGATAACGGATGTTGCCCACCCCACCGGCGAGCATGATCGGTTTGTGATAGCCGCGCAGCTCGTTCGCCGCGGCGCCCGGTGCACGTTCCTCGAAGGTGCGAAAATACCCAAGGAGATTGGGGCGGCCGAATTCGTTGTTGAATGCAGCCGCGCCGATGGGTCCCTCGAGCATGATGTCGAGTGCGCTGACGATCCGGCTCGGTCTGCCGAAATCGGCCTCCCAGGGCTGCTGCGCCCCCGGAATGCGCAGATTGGATACCGAGAAACCGCACAGCCCCGCCTTGGGCTTGGCGCCTTTACCGGTCGCCCCCTCGTCGCGGATCTCGCCGCCGGCGCCGGTTGCGGCCCCCGGGTCCGGCGAGATTGCCGTCGGATGATTGTGCGTCTCCACTTTCATGAGGATATGGATGTCCTCATTGTGCCGCCCATAAACCCCGTTCTCGGGATCAGGATAGAATCGGTAGCCCTCGCTGCCGCGGATCACCGCGGCATTGTCCCGGTATGCCGACAGCACATCATCCGGCGCCTGCCCGGTGGTGTTGCGGATCATGCCGAACAGCGAGTGGGCCTGGGCCTTGCCATCGATCGTCCAACTCGCGTTGAAGATCTTGTGTCGACAGTGTTCCGAGTTGGCCTGCGCGAACATCATGAGTTCGACGTCACTCGGGTTGCGGCCGAGCGCGGCGAAACTCTCGACCAGGTAATCGACTTCGTCATCCGACAGCGCCAGACCGAGATCCGCGTCCGCGGCGAGCATGGCCTCGCGCCCACCGCGTAAGATATCGACAGCGACAAAGGGGCGAGGCTCTGCCTGTTCGAAAAGCCTTGTCGCCTCGTCCAGACCCGCGAACACCACTTGGGTCATGCGATCGTGCAGACGCGCCGCCAAGCCAGCGTAAGCACCAGGCTCCAGCATGCCGCCTTCGACCCAATAGGCGATGCCTCGTTCGATGCGCCTAATCCGCTGCAGACCGCAGTTGTGTGCAATGTCGCTTGCCTTGCTGGACCAGGGTGAAATGGTACCGGGACGTGGGACCACCAGGAACAGCTGGCCTGCCTCGGAGGCGTCACCCTGTTTTGGGCCATAGGTCAGGAGCCGTTCCAACAGCGCCGCCTCCGATTCACTCAGCGTGCCGTCGAGATCGATGAAGTGCACAAAGCGTGCACTGAGTTGAACGTCGCTGCCGACAATGTCGACCAGCTGCGCCCGAAGCTTGTGCAGGCGGAATTCGGAGAGGGCGGGCGCGCCGCGCATTGTGAGCATGAAGACCCCACGGAATGATGCCGGATGGGAAGCGCCGCATGATACTGCAGCCGGCGCGCGGCGTCAGGCCGTGATCGGAAACCAGTCGCTGGCCTGGTCCTGCAACAGCAGGCTCAGACAGCCGTCCAGCCCTTCCGAGACGGCACCTAGCGCGGCCAGCACCAGTTCCGGCGAGTTGTTTTTCTCACTCAGATGCGCCCCTACCAGATGACGCAATCGTCGATGGTCGATGCGACGCAGAAAATCGGCCGCCTGCGCATTGTTCAGATGCCCATATTGACCGCCGACCCGGGCCTGGAGGCTCGGCGGGTAGGGTCCGCTGGCCAGCATGTCGACATCGTGGTTGCACTCGAGCAACAGCGCATCGACACCGTCGAATGCCGCGACCACCCGCGGCGTGATACTGCCGATATCGGTCAGCAGTCCGAGACGGGTGCCGGCGTGCTCAAACACGAATTGCGTAGGCTCGCGCGCATCATGCGGCACCGGCACCGGGGTGATCCGCAATCCCCCAATGATCAGGTCGCCGCCGTGGCTGGAGAACAATTGCAGATCGGGGAGACGGCCAAAATCGGCGGCCTGTCGCGTGCCGTGGGTCATCCACACCGGGAGGTCGAGTCTGCGCGCCACGGCGCCGACCCCGCGCATGTGGTCGCCATGCTCGTGAGTCACCAGGATCGCCGACAGGCCAGTGGGGTCGAGACCGAGATGATCGCAGCGGCCCAGGAATTCGCGCGCGGCAAAACCACAGTCGACCAGCACCCGGGTGTCACCGGCCTCGATGACGGTCGCATTGCCGCGGCTGCCGCTACCCAGCGAGGCAAAGCGGAAAGACATCTGCGCTCAAGCGACCCGTATGGTCATCGACGGCGTGGGCATCATGAGCCCGGACCGCCGCGGGGCGGCTGCGGTCGGATCGCGGCCCTAGCCTGCCAGCGCAGATACATCT
>JAHEJD010000091.1 GCA_024639005.1 Chromatiaceae bacterium
CTTGATCAGGCCTCGATAGTATTTGGCAAGCCGCTTGGGTTTGCCCTTGTGGCTTACCGTCACGTCGGCGTACGCCTTCTGCAACGCCTTGGCCTTCTTCTTCGCCTTTTTTGCATCGACTTTCAGGTGCTCGGCCAGCCTGCGTTTGTGCAGCGCCCTGATCAACTCGCGATCGCGCTTGGCGAAATAGATATCCTCCTCCGCCAACGCCTTCAGGCGGAGTTTGTCAGGCCAACTGGGCATGGGGTTTCCTCATAGTCTGACGGCGCTGGCTTGGGTCCAGGGCGGACACGTCGCGGCCAGACCCAGGTGTTGCACGAAACCCTGCGCTTGGCCGACCCCCGGTGATACACGCCATGCGCCGTTTCGCACTGCTAGTTCAACGTGAGATACTTCAGCACCATACATCGGTTTTCCGCAAGGGTGCCACATGAATCTGCCCACTGCTTGGCTGGTGCCGGCTGCGACGGCCGTCTGGGCCGTCTGGACCTGGGCACATCAGCAATCCCTGGAGCGAGAGAAAGAGCGCGAGCGCATGACCGCGCTTTACGTCAATCCCTTCCTCTCCGCGTGCGAGGATCTGCAGAGCCGGATCTACAAGCTGTTGGAACTCGGCGGGTTGAGCAGCCTGCGTGAACGTTATCCGGACGGCGCCTATGCCGATGAGACGCTCTATCTCATCGTCCGCCTGTTCGGGTGGATGGCAGCGGTGAACCGCTATGGTCCCTACACACAGGACCCTGTCGTAATAAAATACTCGGCCGCGATCCGAAGGGCCTTCGCCACCTCCACAAGAGGCTGTTCTGTTGGGCCGTTCAACTTCTTCGCCGCCGAGCAGAAGGCGCTGGGAAAAATTGTGATGCACAGCATGGAGGGGGAATATGGTGCCGAGCTGGACACCATCTCATACTACGAATTCCGCGACGTGGTGCGGTCCCCCTATCGCATGCCGCCCAGCGCAGCGGTGGCGCAGACCATCGAAGCCATGTGTGCCGCGCGGAATATCGAGGAACTCGACGGTCGGCAAAGGCTCTCGGAAGTCCAGAATCAACTGGTGGACCTGCTCGACTACCTGGAGGGAAAGGAGGGCTATCGCCTCTTCGTCGGTCAGCGTATGAAGTGCAGACTCCTGTGTCCCGACGATGCGCCGTCGGTCGCCCGCAAGGCCCGGCGCGCGCGCGCCTAGCAAGGCTATTGAAGGTATGGGGATCGATTGATCCGCGATTCATCGGCCTAAACAATCAGAACAATCGAAACGATCGATCCTGACCCTTTCGGCCTTACGAGAGAGCATTGTCCGCCAAACCAGTAATCCGTTGGATGACTGATCGCATCATCCTGGGGCCGACGCGACACCCGATGCCGGCAGAGGGCAAGTCGCGGCATAGCCTTGCGCTATCGGGAGTCGGTCCGCTCGAGATCTGGGTCGACCAGGTCGGCCGCCCCTCTCGCGCAGAACCGGATCTTTTCGTGCTCAAGTTTCCAGGCACTGCCAGTCGCGCCGAGGATCCGACCGACGTGCTCGCCGACTGGTGGCCCGGACTCCGGATCGAGACCTGGTCGGTCAATCCACCCGGCTATGGGGGCAGCGGGGGGCGGGCGAGCCTACGGCATATCCCGGCAATGTCCCGTTTGGCGCTGACGACATTGCTCGACACAGTGGATGGCGCACCCATTGTCGTTCTCGGCGAGAGTCTCGGCTGCGTGAGCGCCCTGCACCTGGCCGCGCGGCATTCCGTCGATGGCTTGCTGCTGCGTGATCCGCCGCCGCTGCGCGAGACCATTCGCAGTCGTCATCCCTCGGGGCTGCTTAGTCGAGCCACTGCGTTATTGGCCAGCCAGGTTCCGGAAGAACTGGACGTGATTGAGAATGCCGCCAGGTCGGACGCACCGGCCGTCATGCTTATTTCGCAGCGAGATCGTGTGGTACCTTTCGAGCTACAGTACCGCGTGGTAGAGGCCTATCGTGGGCCGAAGCAACACCTGGTACTGCCCGAGGCGGATCATGGCGACCCGCCATCCCCGAGCGAGTTCGGCGAATTCAAAGACCAGACGGCTTGGCTTTGGGCGGCAATAAGCTAGCCGCAGGTCGGTGATTGACGGCGTGCGTCGAACCATACCAAATTTAATCAAACGCGTTGCACAAGCCGGAGGATCTGGGGATGCCCCAAGACCACAAACAAATGATTCGTCGGATATTCGACGAGGTCTGGAACAAGAGCGACCTGTCCTTGGTCGACGAGGTCTACGGGCCTGACTATGTCGCCCATGTGGCCGGCGCGCCCAAGGACATCGAAGGGCCCGAGCAGTTCAAGCAGTTCGTAGCGCTGCACGGCGTACTGACATCAGACCTGAGCTTCGACGTCGAAGATCAGATCGCCGAGGGCGATCGTGTGGCGACCCGCTGGACCGCGACCACGGTGCCGGCGGCAGGTCTCGTAAGTACACCGGCCGACGGCCAGGCGGTCAAGGTCACGGGCATCAGCATTCATCGCTTCGCGGACGACAAGATCGTCGAGTCATGGGACAACTGGGATGCGCTCACGGTGTATCAGGCGCTGGGGGCCGATGTGCTCGAGAGTGTCTCACTGAGTATCTGAGGCGCGATCCTGAATGGACAAGAAACACCTGTCGACGATGAACGAACAAGAACCCAAGGTCATCCGCGATGCCGATGCCTGCGCAGACGCCGTGATCGAGCGCGTCGGCAGGCAGATCGTACTCGCACTGCCGCTCGCCCTCGGCAAGCCCTGTCACTTCGTCAACGCACTGTATCGTCGGGCCAAGGCCGACCCAACCCTCCGTCTGCATATCGTGACCGGGCTGTCCCTGAATCGGCCGAAGCCCGGCAGTGATCTGGAGCAGCGTTTCCTCGGGCCCTTCCTCGACCGCGTCTTCGGCGATTACCCCGATCTGGATTACGTCTCGGCACTGAGATCCGGCACGCTGCCGCCCAACGTGGAGGTGACCGAGTTCTTTCTCAACGCCGGGCAATATCTGAACAATCCAACGCAGCAACAGAATTACACCAGCAGCAACTACACACACATCGCCCGCGACATGATGGCACTCGGCGTCAACGTGTGCGCCCAGATGATTGGCAAGTCGGAAGAGGCGCACGGCACGGCCTACAGCCTGAGTTCCAACCCGGACCTGACGCTCGACATCGTCAGGATGGTCAGAGAGCGGGAAGCCCAGGGAACGCCGGCCGCGATCGTGGGCCAGGTCAACACCAACCTGCCCTTCATGTACCACGACGCCATGGTCGCGCCATCGACCTTCGATCTGATCCTCGATGATCCCGCCTACGTCCATCAATTGTTCGGCGCACCGAACATGGCGATCGCGGACACGGATTACATGGTCGGACTCTACGCCAGCACCCTGATCCGCGATGGAGGCACCCTGCAGATCGGCATCGGTTCGCTGGGCGACGCCATCGCCTATGCGACCGGCCTGCGACACCGCGAAAACGCCACCTATCTCGAGCTCATTGACGACCTCGGGATCATGGAGCGATTCGCGCCGATCATCGAGCCGACGGGCGGCACAGGCGCCTTCGCACAGGGCCTCTACGGCTCGAGCGAGATGTTCGTCGGCGGCTTCATGGAACTCTACAAGGCCGGGGTCCTGAAAAGGATGGTGTATCCGCATACCGCGATTCAAGAGTTGGTGAATGCCGGGAAGATCAGCGGCGAGGGCGAGGTTCGCCCCGGGGTACTCGAGGCCCTGCTGGCAGCCGGTGCGATTCAACAGCGACTGTCGGCGAGCGATTTCGCTTTTCTGCAGACCAGCGGTGTCTTTCGCGGAGACCTTGTATTCGAGGGAGATCACATCCGAACCGGCGACGACCTGCGCATACCCGCGGACCTGAGTGATTCGGCAGCCGTGGTGCGACTCAACGAACACTGCCTCGGCAATCGGCTCGACGGTGGTGTGGTCATGCATGGGGGCTTCTTCCTCGGCAACCACGACTTCTATGCCTGGCTCAACGCCATGGGTCCGGCCGAGCGGCGGCGCTTCGCGATGACCAGCGTGATGTTCGTGAATCAGCTGTACGGAAATCAGGCGCTCGCGACCGCGCAGCGCCGGCACGCGCGTCTCCTCAACACGACCATGATGGTCACGCTGAGCGGTGCCGCGTGTTCCGATGGCCTCGAAGACGGCCGGGTGGTGAGCGGCGTCGGCGGACAATACAACTTTGTCGCCATGGCCCACGAGCTGCCGGATGCCCGCTCGATACTCATGCTGCGCAGCACCCGCAGCAAGGCCGGCAAGACGACATCCAATATCGTGGGGCACTATGGACACACCACCATACCGCGTCATCTGCGCGACATCGTCGTGACCGAATACGGTATCGCCGATCTGCGCGGCAAGGCCGACAAGGAGATTGCCGCCGAGCTGCTCAAGGTCACCGATACGCGCTTCCAGGACGAGCTGCTCGCCAACGCCAAGCAGGCAGGTAAGATCCCGGCCGATTACGAGATCGCGCCGGCGTTCCGCAACAACACGCCCGAACACCTGGCCGCCGCACTCAGGCCGTTCAAGACCCGGGGCCATTTTCCGGCCTTCCCGTTCGGGACAGACTTTACGCCCGAAGAGTTGGTGCTGGGCAAGACCCTGAAGGCCTTGAAGGCGAAACTCGCAGGCCCCGCCGCGATCGCCAAGGCCATGCTCGGGGCCGCCGATGTGGGCAAGATCCCGGAGGCCGCAGCGCCCTATCTTGAACGCATGCAACTCGACCGGCCAGGCACGCTGCGTGATCGCATGGCCCAACGCCTCATCGTTGCCGAGCTCAAGGCGCAGGGCCTGGTATGATCCCGCGGTGCGACGAGGACCGATCGGAGGGGACCTCTAACAATTCACGATCAGCCATCTTGGCGCCAAAAAATCTCGGCTCTGCGTTGCGAATCTTCGCAATAGCCAGCTATTACGTGCGATTCGCGCCTTGATCCGAGCCTTTTTGATCACCAATCTGATCTGCCCGGAATTATTAGAGGTCCCCTGGAGTCGCTTCAAGCATGAGTGAGACCAAGGATATCCCGGGTTCGAGAACACTCACGTCCAGCCAGCTGGTCGCCTGGGCCGAGGACAACTCGCAGGTCATGCGCCTCAGGGCCGGGCGGGATATTCTCCCGGGCGGTTATCTGGCGTCCTTTGCACCCGTCCTGGTCGACTGGCGTGCCAGCGATTGGACCTGTGACTCGCCCTATCTGGTGCTACGGAACGTGAACTGCGGCGGCAACCCGCTGGACCGCAGCGTGGTGCTGCAGTCGGCAAGGGTTCCGTTGAACGGGATCGCCTACGCCGAGTTGACGCTGGTGCCCTTTGGTATGGCCGGCAGACACTCCCTGCAGAAACATGCCCAGCTGCGCTTCGTGTTCGACCCGGACAATCAGCCGCAGCTGCTGAACCTGGCCGGTCGCGAGACAGGGACAGATGCCACACTGCCGGATCTGATCCTCAGTTGGGAGAGTTGGCGGGCGAAAGGGGCCAAGTTCAGTCTACTCGGGGGGCTGGACATCGCCGCTTACAGCTTGACTCAGCGCGTATTCGCCGGTCCCCAGCTGTTCCTCGAAGACACCTTGCGCGGTCGGGAATGGTACAGCTATCGGCTGTGCCTGCCGGGTGGCCGTGCGGGCCTCACCGAACTCCTGACAGTCGGCCTTGGATTGGGCGACGGGGCTGCCCGAAGCACCATCGCCGGGTTGTTGAAACAGGCGGAGGGTCAGTGGCTCGACCATGCCCCTAACGGTGATACCGATGATGCGCAGCTGCGCGGTCAGTGGGAAAAGCTGCAGACGCGACTGCAGCACGCGGACGCCCCCGAGGAGGAACTCGTTAGGATGCCCGACGATGAGGACGGCTACCAACCACTGGTGCGCTCCTGTGCCACCCTGGCGCGCTATACCGTGCTCACGGCCGCGGCCCGGCTGTTGGCCCAGGGTCACGACGATGAGGTGGTCCGCAAGGCCCTGCCCAAGTTCGAGCTGCCGTCGCCCGAGCCGTGGATGAAGGAGATGGCCCATGCGGACCTCAACGGCGTGTTCCTGCGGGCGCCGATGGCGGTGAGCTTTCTGGTCCGGCGACCCGAGTTGCTGCCCGGTAACATCCCCAAAGAGTTGGCCAGTGCCGGCCTGCTGGAGATGCGCAATGGCAGCACGCGCATGACGCGCTTCGCCCACGGCAAGCGAGCGCCCTATGGGCGCGACGGCGTGACGAATGATTGAACTAAGGTCCACTGTTGCCGTGCTGAATCGACCGCATGGTGTACGCCAAAGTGGACTAGCCGGTCGGCAGATCCGAGGCGGCCCTGATAGTAAATAAATTCATCTAATACAATTTGTTATTAATTTTTATTAAAGTGACTTATTTGCTTTTTGCACGACTAAAGGATGCTGAACCCTCGTTTCGCCCTCGGCACTCGACTATTGAGCATTTAAGAAATAATGGGTTAGCGCCCGGCGTTTAGATCCAATATCCTCTGGATAAAAGAAATCGGCTAGCGTGGCGCCGAACCCCGAGCCCGTAAAGTCAGTCACCAACCCCAGTCGATCATTGCCTGCGACCGGGACACAGCGGCCCGTGCGACCCAGACCACTGAGTCGGCCTCGGCACCGTTCGCAACAATCGTTTAGGAGGATCCCAACTATGACCCGTGAAGTCGTCGTACTCAGCGCAGTCCGTTCCGGCATTGGTACTTTCGCTGGCGGTCTCAGCCAGATCGAGCCCCATGAGCTGGCCAGTCAAGTCATGAAAGAGGCCGTCCGTCGCTCCGATGTCGACCCTGCAGCGATCAACTATGTCACGGTCGGCAACTGTATCCCGACCGATTCGCGCTATGCCTACGTGGCGCGCGTCGCCGCCATCCAGGCCGGCCTGCCGATGGAGTCGGTTGCGATGGCGGTCAATCGTCTGTGCAGCTCGGGCCTCCAGGGGATAGTGACCAGTGCCCAGAACGTCATGCTCGGCGATTGCGACTATGCGATCGGCGGTGGTGTCGAAGTGATGTCGCGCGGGGCCTATCTGTCCGCTGCGATGCGGTCGGGGGCGCGCATGGGCGACAGCCCAATGATCGACAGCATGGTTGCCACCCTGACCGATCCCTTCGGCGTAGGTCACATGGGGATCACCGCCGAGAATCTTGCCGAGAAATGGAACATCAGCCGGGAAGAGCAGGACGCGTTTGCCGCAGAGTCTCATCGACGCGCTGCGGCGGCCATCGAGGCGGGACATTTCGATTCACAGATCACGCCCATCACGATCAAGCAGCGTAAGGGCGACATCACCTTCGCGACCGACGAGCATGTCAGGCCGGGGACGACTGTAGAGAAACTTTCCACGATGCGCCCGGCGTTCAAGAAAGACGGGACCGTGACCGCCGGAAATGCGTCGGGTATCAATGACGGCGCCTCGTTCTTCGTGCTCGCCGCGGCCGACGTCGCCGCCAATTCAGGTTACAAGCCCATGGCGCGTCTGGCAGGCTATGCCGTTGCCGGGGTACCCAACGAGATCATGGGTGAGGGACCGATCCCCGCTTCGCGCCTGGCGCTGAAGAAGGCCGGCCTCAGCCTGGATCAGATGGACGTCATCGAGTCCAATGAGGCCTTCGCGGCCCAGGCGCTGGCGGTCGCCAAAGGACTGGAACTGGATTTGGCGAAGACCAATCCGAATGGCGGAGCCATTGCGCTGGGACACCCGATCGGCTGCTCTGGCGCATTCATCGCCACCAAGGCGATCTACGAACTCCACCGCACTGGCGGCAAATACGCATTGGTCACCATGTGTATCGGCGGTGGCCAGGGTATTGCTACGGTATTCGAGCGGCTGTAGCGATGTAGCTAGAGGTTCGGTGCGATACGCTGCGCCATCGCACCGAACCCCGCAGCAGGACGGCCTCAGAATCTTGTTGAATCCGCGGGTGATCACCGCAGCGTCTGCTTCAGCTGCTGTTGTTCATTCAGCAGGCGATAGGCGGTGTGATACTTCTT
>JAHEJD010000092.1 GCA_024639005.1 Chromatiaceae bacterium
GGAACCCAATCGAGGGGTGTCGTGGTTCCTAACTGATTGATTTGATTGGTGGGCGCGGCTGGGTTCGAACCAGCGACCCCTGCCGTGTGAAGGCAGTGCTCTCCCACTGAGCTACGCGCCCTTACCAGGATTCCGATAGTAGGTTCCCGACGCCAGCTGGTCAATTCGCAGCGTGCTGATAGAATCCGCGGCTTCGGAAGCTCAGTTGTTTCTCAATGACGATCAAGACGCGATTCGCCCCAAGCCCAACCGGTTATCTGCATGTCGGTGGTGTGCGTACGGCCCTGTTTTCCTGGTTGCTGGCACGCAGGCATGGCGGCAAGTTTGTGTTGCGCATCGAAGATACCGATCTAGAGCGCTCCACGCAGGAGTCGGTGAACGCCATTTTAGAAGGCTTGACCTGGCTCGGCCTCGAGTATGACGAGGGACCCTTCTATCAGACCCATCGTTTCGAGCGTTACAACGAGGTGGTTGGGCGATTACTCGACAAAAAGCTGGCGTATCGATGCGACTGCAGCAAACATCGCCTAGATAGCGTCCGCGAACAGCAGATGGCGTCTAAGCAAAAGCCTCGCTATGACGGTCATTGCCGTAACCGCGACGTTAGCCACGATGCGCCGCATGTGATTCGTTTTCGCAACCCGCGCGACGGTGAAGTCGTCCTCGATGATCTGATCCGTGGCCGCATTGTGGTGGCCAACAGCGAGCTGGATGACCTGGTGATCCGCCGTACAGACGGCTCACCCACCTACAACCTGACGGTCGTGGTCGATGATCACGACATGGCGATCACACATGTCGTCCGGGGTGACGACCACATCAATAACACCCCAAGGCAGATTAACCTACTGCGCGCGCTCGGTTGGGATGTGCCGCACTATGCGCACGTGCCAATGATACTGGGCGATGATGGGGCACGGCTGTCGAAACGCCACGGCGCGGTCAGTGTTATGCAGTATCTGCAGGAAGGCTATCTGCCCGAGGCGCTGCTGAACTACCTGGTGCGTCTCGGTTGGTCGCACGGCGACCAGGAGATCTTTGCGCTCGACGAAATGATCCAGTTGTTCGATCTGGACGGAGTTAACCGTGCGCCGTCCACCTTCAATACAGAGAAGCTGCGCTGGCTGAACCAGCACTACCTCAAAGAGGCCGATCCGGCCCGAATTGCACATCTGTTGTCGTCACACCTCGGCGATCTGGGCATCGATCCTGCAAATGGGCCGGGGTTGTCGGCGGTTATAGAGGCGCAGCGCGAGCGCGCCAGCACCCTGGTCGAGCTGGCCCAGATCTCGGCTTTCTACTACCAGGATTTCGACACCATTGAGGAAACGGCGGCCAAGAAGGCCTTCAAGCTGGGCGCCGACGAGGCTTTGAATGCAGTACGCGTCAAACTCGCGGCGCTGACGGACTGGGAGCGCGCCGAGATCCACGGGGCCATCCAGGAAGCGGTAGATGACCTCGGCGTCGGTTTCGGCAAGGTGGCGATGCCGTTGCGTGTGGCAGTGACGGGTGGATCGCCATCACCGGATCTGGACCTAACGCTTCATCTAGTGGGTCGGGCGATGACAGTTCGGCGGATCGACCGCGCCATCGAGCGTATCCGCGCGGTATCTTAAATTCCCAGTAGAGGCTGCAAGTACGCCATGAGCGGTGAGACCACTAGCGCACCATCCAATTTCATCCGCCAGATCATCGAGAAGGATCTGCAGGCCGGCAAGCACGCAACGATTCACACACGCTTTCCGCCCGAGCCTAACGGGTATCTACACATCGGCCATGCAAAATCCATTGTGCTGAACTTCGGCATCGCCGAGGATTTCCCAGGCAGCTGCAATCTTCGCTTCGATGACACCAATCCGGCCAAGGAGGAGGAGGAGTTTGTCGAGGCCATCAAGGAGGATGTTGTCTGGCTCGGCTACGCCTGGTCCGAGTTGCGCTTCGCCTCGGATTACTTCGAGCAGCTTTACGAATTCGCCGTCGAGCTGATCGAGTCCGGCAAGGCCTTTGTCTGCGATCTCACGCCGGAGCAGGTGAGAGACTATCGCGGCACCTTGACCGAGCCGGGCAGAGAAAGCCCCTACCGTGATCGCCCGGTCGCGGAAAACCTCGACCTGTTCCGCCGCATGCGGGCTGGCGAGTTTGTCGACGGCACCCGCACCCTGCGGGCGCGCATCGACATGGCAGCGCCCAACATCAATATGCGCGATCCGACCCTGTATCGCATTCGCCATGGGCTGATCCATCACCAGACCGGTGCGGAATGGTGCATCTATCCGATGTACGACTACACCCATCCAATATCGGATGCCTTGGAAGGGATCACGCATTCGCTGTGCACGCTCGAGTTCGAGGACCATCGTCCTCTCTATGACTGGGTGCTCGATAACATCACCATCGGTTGCCATCCTCGGCAGATCGAGTTCGCCCGCCTGAACCTCGAATACACCGTGATGAGCAAGCGCAAGCTGACCCAGCTGGTGCAGGAGAAGCGGGTGTACGGCTGGGATGATCCGCGTATGCCAACGATCGCGGGGCTGCGTCGTCGCGGCTATACACCGGAGTCGATTCGGCGCTTTTGTGAGGCGATCGGCGTGACCAAGGCCGAGGGCACCGTGGAGATGGGTGTACTGGAGAACAGCCTCCGTGGCCACCTGGACGCCGCGGCGCCCCGTCGCATGGCCGTGCTCGATCCGCTCAAGGTCGTGATCACGAATTTTCCGGCGGATGCCACCGAGACCCTGCAGGCCGGCAACCACCCGAAAGACGAATCCCTCGGTACCCGCGAGCTATTGCTGACCCGTGAGATCTACATCGATCGCGCAGATTTCCGCGAGCAGGCAAACAAGAAGTACAAGCGCCTGGTGCTCGACGGCGAAGTACGGTTGCGTAACGCCTATGTGATTCGTTGCAACGAGGTGATCAAGGATGGTGCGGGGAATATCATCGAGCTGCGCTGCGCCTACGACGCCGACACCCTTGGCCGAAACCCGGAGGGGCGAAAGGTGCGCGGCGTCATCCACTGGGTATCGGCGACCCTGGGCAAGAAGGCCGAGGTACGGCTCTACGACCGGCTGTTCAAGTCGCCTGAACCGGGCCGGACCCATGATTTCCATCAGGACATCAATCCGGATTCGCTGCGCGTACTCCAGGATTGTGTGGTCGAGCCGTCGCTGGCCGAGGGGCGTGTCGATGAGCGTTTCCAGTTTGAGCGCGAGGGCTATTTCTGTCTCGACAGCATAGACAGCCGCCCCGGTCTGCCTGTCTTCAACCGGATCGTGTCTCTGCGAGATTCCTGGGGGAAAAAGGCTGATGAATGAGAGGTCGGCGCCGGTGAAATCAATAGGCAACGACACTAGACATCAAGCGGTGTGTGGCCTACCATGCTGGCCTCGTTTTTGGGGCCATAGCTCAGCTGGGAGAGCGCAACACTGGCAGTGTTGAGGTCGGCGGTTCGATCCCGCCTGGCTCCACCAAAAATCAAGTTTCTTGTCCCGTTCGTCTAGAGGCCTAGGACATCGCCCTTTCACGGCGACGACAGGGGTTCGACTCCCCTACGGGACGCCAATTAAAACAACGGCTTAGGAGAAATCCGAGGCCGTTTTTCTTTGTGTATGCCATATGCGCGCTACTTTTTTGTGGGGCACACAATAGAACACTCGGCTTACTGGCTTGACACATCTTCAGAATCGCAGCCGACGCTGTTGATCTGATACGCCGTCACGCGAACCTCAGGTGCCTGTTGAGCGGGTACTCGCGAATGCGCTGGCTGGTCAGGGTATAGACAGCGTTTGCGAGCGCCGGTTTTGACGGCGGCGTGCCCGGTTCACCGATGCCCCTCAGCGTCGGGCCATTCTGTAGTATGCGCACCGCGATCTCTCACGGTACGGACGCCGGCCAGACACACCGGCCATGTAATGGCGGATCAGGCAAGTCGATCGGGAAGCCTCTCTCAGAACTCCAGCGTCAGCTCTGCCGCGACGCTATCGACGTGATCGTAGGGTTCGTCATCGTCGTTGGTTGCCAGCTCGTCTTTGAATTCTCCGTGCAGGTACTCCAGCGTCAGGACCGCATATTCGCTGATGCGCCAGTTCGCGGCGATGCCATATCGCAGATGGGGCTCGTCTTCCAGCTCATCGCTGCCCTCGATACGCAGCGCCACTTCGAAGTCCTCATCGAGGAAGGAGCGCGAGACTTCTGCGTTCCAGGCACTGGGTCGGTCGCGATCGGCGTCTAATTCGTCGAAGGAACTTGTCGCCCCAAGCACCTCGAGACCGGCCTGATAGGGTTCCTGTGCCCACTGTACGTAAGCACTGATCCCCGCGACACGCCTGTCATAGCGGTTGCCTTCGTCTTCGAGCAATTCGCTGTCCGCATCGGCGAGGTCGGTCTGATAACTCCACCCGAAGGACCATTCAGGACTGATCTCGGCATCCATCGCAAGCACCCAGTTCCACTGTGGCGCACTCGTTCCGCTTTTCCTCGCGTCACCGCTGTAGAGGGTGACGGAGAGGTCCAGTGCGTCATCCGGGCTATGCGAGACGATCAGCGCCTCATTGGCGCGCGTTTCACCGAACTCGATCAGCGGGCCACTGACAAAACGACTGAAATAGATGCCGAATGGGGTATACAGTCTGCCGGCGGACAGTGCCCAGCGGTCTTTCTCAATAGCAACGAAGGCCTCTTCGAATTTGGTGGAGCCCTCATTACTGTCGTACTCCACGATAGCCTCCACCTCGGCCAGTTCGAACAGATCGACGACCAGCCCCAACTGTACGGTGGTGACATCATAGCGACCGCTGTCATCATCCCGCCCGTGGTCGATGTCGTAGTCTTCATAAGAGAACTCGACCTCGACCAGACCGTAGGCGGTCAACCAGGGTGTGATCTCGGTCCTGCGGCCCGCCTCGCGTTTTTCTTCGGGCGTGGTAAAGAGGCGGGCCTCGTCTTCTGAGGCGTCGGGTGTCGTTTCGCCGGGATGAGTCGCGTTCGCATCCACTTCGGCGTCCTCTGCCGGCGCAGCGGCGGCGACTTGCAGCGACAAAACCCATAACAGGGTCGCACCGATCCGTTGCACCAGAGATCGCCGTTTCGCTGTCTGTTCCCAAAATGGCATGTTGTGATGGCTGTAGCGAAGTCGGTGCCGATAAGGTATGTCGAGTGCTCGCGCGCCGTGCGTCAAACATAGCATCGGCCGAGAAGATGCGGCATCCGACAGATGTCCTACGGCAGGGCGTCATACTCTATGCGTTACACGGCTCGGCGATGTTCCTCCGCCCGTTCGTTGGGCTTCGGCCGTGAGAACTCCAGATCAATCGTCCGCGCCTTCTGCAAACTCTTCCTTGAAACAACAGCTTAGCGTGACAGGCAATTGTCCTAGGACGCGAGTTCAATAGAGTTGAGCGTGCGCCGGTGCTGTGCTTGAGCCAGACATACCGGACTTCTGCGAGGGCAATCGCTCGATGAGCGCGCGTTCAACCTGGGGCCGGTGACAGGCCGGAAGCCACCGGTTAACAACCCAAGGAGAAAGACGATGTGCGTATTGAACCGAACAAATGGCGCCACCGCCCTGGTCGCTGCGATGGCAGCGATCCTGGCGGTACCCGCTATGGCCACTAGGGATGATCACGACGACTCAACATCGGGACGCAAGAACTGTAGTACTCACGCCAATCTGCTCTTCCAGGCCTGTAAGGCCGATCGTCAGGACGATTTTCTGGTCCACAAGGCCGATTGCCTTTATGTGACAGAGAAGGAAGACCAGCGGTCGTGCCTCGCGGATGCCCGCGAGGAGTCCCGTGACAAGGCGGAAGAGTGCAGGGAGGTCTATCAGGCCCGTCGCGAGGTCTGCGACCTGGTCGGAGAGCAGCGCTTCGACATCGAATTCGAGCCGGACGACTTTGTCGATCCGGACGACATCGGTGGCGACGTCGGTGCGAACCCGTACTTCCCGCTGACCGAGGGTCATACGAGCGTGATTGTCGGAGGCGGCGAGGTTACGGTGGTGACGGTGACCGACGAGGTGCGCTATGTAGGTGAGGAGCCGGATGAGGATGATGGGGAGGGGGACGACGATGCGCTCCCCTGCCGGGTGGTCCGCGACCTGGTGTTCGAAGAAAATTTCGATGATGGCGAAGTCGAGTATGACGCGGTCGAGGTGACTCAGGACTGGTATGCACAGCATACGAGCGGCGACATAATCTACTGCGGCGAGAACACCTACGAGATCGAGGACGGTCTGATCGACAATACCGACGGCTCATTCGCCAACGGTACCGACCGCGCCCTCGCGGGCTATCTCGTTCGAGCCTTTCCGATACCGGGCGAGGGTGACCGGCAGGAGATGGCGTCGGACGAGGCCGAGGACATTGTTGAGTATGTGAGTCTCAGTACCACCCCGCCCCCCGAAGAAGGCGGAGATGTCGAGAATAGGGATATCGCGTGCGGTGATAATGGGTGTCTCAAGACGTTCGAGCTCAACCCCCGTGACCCAGGTACGGCCGAGTACAAATACTATCTGCCGGGCACAGGCTTCGTCCTCGCGGTCAAGATCGACGAGGACCGTAACTATATCGAAGAGCGCGAGGAGGTCACCTGCGTCGGCGACTCGCTCGATGTTCTTTACGACGCGAGCTGTGGCATCGCCGATCCCCTTGCGCTGAAGGAGGCACTGTGTTTCTGGGCTCCGACGTTGTGTACGGACGAGTAGAATAGGATGGCGATAGGGCAGGCGGGCGCGGCGCTTACAGGCCGTGCCTGCCCTCCCTGCGTTAGCAAGACTGCGACTCGGCGACATTGTGTTTCTCGACGCAAACCCTCGGATGGTGGCAAAGATGCAAGAGATGACAAACCCGTTGAAGCACTGGAGTAGCGTAGCAGCCGTCGTGGCCGGTGGTGGGCTGCTCATGGCGCTGGAGATCCTCGAAGACCCGAACATGACGTTCCTGGAGATCCTTTCCGAACTCGTCCAGCCCGCCTTGATCGTGATCGTCGCCGTCGGCATGGTGCGGCTCACTGATCAGGTGAGATTGCAACACGACAAGCAGCAGCTGCTTATCCGCGACCTGGAGTCGACGCGTATGGAGGGTCAACAGTGGCGGAGCGAAATGCGGGGGCTGTTGCAGGGCCTGAGTGAGGGTATCGATCGCCAGTTCGAGCATTGGGGCCTGACGATAGCGGAACGTGAAGTGGGGCTATTTATCCTCAAGGGCATGAGTTATAAGGAAATCGCCATTCTCCGCGACGTCAGCGAAAAGACCGTGCGACAGCAGGCACATATGATCTTTCGTAAGGGCAAGTTGAGCGGCCGCGCCGCACTTTCCGCGTTCTTCCTGGAAGACCTGCTGATCCCGCCACAACCCTAGGGCTCCTGATTGCTACTGGTCGCCATTAATGCCGGTGGCTATCGACGTCGATGCCGGCGTAGGGTGATGCGTCGGGCGTAAGCCCTGACGCACCGAGGGCTAGTCAATTACCGCCGATACGCCCTGGGCGGCGACCTCGGGGAAGGGTGTCTCGCTCTCTGGCATGGTCCAGACCACCAGCGCGATGGCGCCGATCAGGGCCACCAGTTTGATGCCTTCCAACATATGCTTTGTCATCCTCATTAAGTAAGCTCCGGGCCGATCTTTCGGTGGCTTTTGATGCGCTGGATTATCGTGGCCGCGTTTGACAAACGCGTGTCAGACCCGCTGCGTTTTGCCTATTGATTCATGGCAATCAGCCGGCCCCGGCGGCGCCGATGGGCTTAGCCGGCTTGGGTTCCCCCGAGGCAGCGTCTACGTCGTCCGGGGCGGCCGTCGCCTCGTGGCGTTCCGCCCTGATTAAAATGCCGAGCAGGGGGTGATCAACGTAGTGCAGCTCGCCGC
>JAHEJD010000035.1:0-3039 GCA_024639005.1 Chromatiaceae bacterium
CTGTCGTCGAAGCTGGGGCATCGCTGGGCCGCGGAGCAACAGCTGCCACTGCTCGAGGTGCAGCATCACCATGCCCATATCGCTGCGTGTCTCGCAGACAACGCGGTCGGCCTGAACGACGGCCCGGTGATCGGCATCGCGCTGGACGGGCTCGGCTTCGGTGACGACGGCACGCTCTGGGGCGGCGAGATCCTGTTGGCCGACTATCTGGACTGCCAGCGCCTCGCGCACCTCAAGCCCGTCGCCATGCCGGGGGGTGTGCAGGCGATGCGCGAACCCTGGCGCAACACCTGCGCGCAATTGCTGGCCGCCTTCGGCGACGAGGGGTTCGCCCAGCTCGATGGCACGACGGACCTCGGGGATCTGTTCGACGACAAGCCGATCCACAGCATTCGACAGATGATCGCCAAGGGCATCAATGCGCCGCTGGCCTCCTCGGCCGGCCGCTTGTTCGACGCCGTCGCGGCGGCGGTGGGACTTGCGCCATCGCGCGCCAGTTACGAGGGACAGGCGGCCATGGCCCTGGAGTCCGCTATCGATGCCGAGGGCCTGCAGGCAGCCTCCCCCTACCCGTTTGAGATCGGCACGGTCTCCGGCCGCCCGGTACTGGACCCGAAACCCTGCTGGGAGGGCCTCATCGGCGATCTCCGACAGGGGGTTTCACAGGGCATAATAGCGGCACGCTTTCACCGCGGACTGGCGCAGGCCCTGGTCGACCTGGTAACGGATCTCGCCCGGCGCAACGGCGTGGCGCGCATTGCGCTGAGCGGCGGCGTATTTCAGAACCGCATCTTGTTCGAGCTGGTCCAAGACGGTCTGTGCCATGCCGGGCTCCAGGTGCTGGCGCATCGGCAGGTGCCTGCCAATGACGGCGGGCTTTCACTCGGCCAGGCAGCCATCGCCGCTGCACGCCTGATCAAACAGAGGTAATGAATCATGTGCCTGGGAATCCCCGGTCAGATCGTCGAGATCATCGACGCCGACAACCTGATGGCCAAGGTCGATGTCGCGGGCGTACAACGTCCGGTCAACATCGCCTGCATCATCGATGCAGATCACCCCGCCGAAGCCTGCGTCGGCAACTGGGTGTTGGTCCACGTCGGCTTTGCGATGAGCCGCATCGACGAGGCCGAGGCCCACAAGACCCTGGCGCTGCTCACCGAGCTGGGCGAGGCCCAGCAGGAACTGACGGCCATGCAGGCCGGTGAAGGCTGAACCCATGGCGGACGACGAGCTGAAGGCCCTCTACCCCTTCCTGCACGGCGGCAGCAAGGAAGCGGCCAGCGAGCACGCGGCGCTGCTGGAGTCGGTGCGCCAGAAGTCCGATCACAGCCTGCGCGAGAAACAGCGGTTTTTCGCCGCCAACAGCGAGGCCCTGATCGATGCGGCCCGGGCAGTCGCCGACGTCTATCGCCATGGCGGCCATATGTTCAGCATGGGCAATGGCGGCTCCAGCTGCGATGCCGCGCACTTCGCGGTCGAATTTCAGCACCCGGTGACCGCCGGTCGCCCGGCGTTGGCGGCCACCAACCTGTGCGTAGACACCGCCGTGATGACCGCCGTCGGCAACGATATCGGCATGGCCCATATCTTCGTGCGTCAACTCGAGGCACACGGTCGTGCCGGCGACGGCCTGGTGGGATTCTCGACCAGCGGCAACTCCGCGAACCTGATGAATGCCTACCGCAAGGCCAGGGAGCTGGGGCTGACCACGCTCGGTTTCGCCGGTGGTGATGGCGGCGAGATGCTCTCCAGTGAGCTGCTCGACCACTGCCTGGTGGTCGATACCGATTCCATCCACCGTGTCCAGGAGGTGCATGTGGCCTGCTATCACATCCTCTGGGACCTGGTGCACACACTGCTTGCAGACAGGCGCGGCAAATTGGGTACACAGTCATGAAATACGTCGACGAATTCCGCGATCCGGAAAAGGCCCGCACGCTGATCACAGAGATCGAGGGGCTGCTCGAACGCATCCCCGCGGCCAAAGACCGACCGCTGCAGATCATGGAGTTTTGCGGGGGTCATACACACACCATCTTCCGCTACGGCATCGAGCAGATGCTGCCCGGCCGGATCGAGCTGGTGCACGGCCCGGGCTGCCCGGTCTGCGTGCTGCCGATGGGACGGGTCGACGACTGCGTCGCCCTGGCCGAACGCCCGGACGTGATCTTCACCACCTTCGGCGATGCCATGCGGGTGCCCGGCTCCAAGAAGAGCCTGCTGCAGGCCAAGGCCGCGGGCGCCGACATCCGGATGGTCTACTCACCGCTGGACGCCCTCGGTCTGGCGCGCAAGAACCCCGATCGCCAGGTGATCTTCTTCGGCCTCGGCTTCGAGACCACGATGCCGAGTACCGCCATGACGGTGCTGCAGGCCGAACGCGAAGGCATCGACAACTTCTCGCTGTTCTGCAATCACATCACCACGGTGCCGACCATCAAGGCCATCCTGGACTCGCCCGACATGCAGCTGGACGCCTTCCTCGCGCCCGGTCACGTCAGCATGGTGGTCGGCGAGGCGCCGTTCGGCTTCGTCGCCGAGACCTACGCCAAGCCGATCGTAATCGCCGGCTTTGAACCGCTGGATATCCTGCAATCCCTGTGGATGGTGATCAAGCAGCTGGCGGAGGGTCGCTGCGAGGTCGAGAACCAGTATGCGCGTGTGGTACCGGCCGGCGGCAACCGGCCTGGCCTGGAGGCGATCCACCAGGTCTTCGAGCTGCGCGAGTTCTTCGAATGGCGCGGCCTGGGTTCCATCGACCACTCCGGCGTGAAGATGCGTGACGCCTATGCCCGCTTCGATGCCGAGCGCAGGTTCTCGGTACCCAATCTCAAGATCGCCGACCCCAAGTCCTGCCAGTGCGGCGAGGTACTCAAGGGCGTCATTCGGCCCTGGGAGTGCAAGGTATTCGGCGGCGCCTGCACGCCGGAGACCCCATTGGGCGCACTGATGGTCTCTTCCGAGGGCGCCTGCGCGGCCTATTACAACTTCGGCAACCTGCCCGAGCTGCTCGCCAAACGCGAGCGCAAGGCGCAT
>JAHEJD010000035.1:3139-27176 GCA_024639005.1 Chromatiaceae bacterium
CGCCTGCACGCCGGAGACCCCATTGGGCGCACTGATGGTCTCTTCCGAGGGCGCCTGCGCGGCCTATTACAACTTCGGCAACCTGCCCGAGCTGCTCGCCAAACGCGAGCGCAAGGCGCATGAGGGGGCCGCCGCATGAACATGCCCGCACACAGGCCTAGCCTGCGTAGTTCACCGTTTTTCGTAACGAGGCCGCCGAGACGCCGCGATGGCGGGGTGCACGGAGTGGAAGGCGGTGAAGGCGTAGTCGACACTACGTCGAACCGGCTGCAACGAGTACGCCCCGTCAGGGCGAGGGTATCGGGGGCCGCAGCAGGAAATCGGTGAGCTATGAAGGCTAGACGCACCCTGAGGGCAGAGACCATCACCCTGGCTCACGGCGCCGGCGGCAAGGCGATGCGCGATCTGATCGATGACGTGTTCGTCGGCGGCTTCGCCAACGATACGCTGGCGCAGCTCGAAGACCAGGCCCGATTCGATCTCGATGGCCTGCTGAAGGAGGGTGAGAAGCTGGCAATGACCACCGACTCCTACGTGGTCGACCCGCTGTTCTTCCCCGGCGGCGACATCGGCAAACTCGCCGTCGCCGGAACCGTCAACGACCTGGCCGTCGGCGGCGCCAAGCCCCTTTATCTGAGCTGCGGCATGATCATCGAGGAGGGCCTGCCGGTGGAGACGCTGCGCCGCGTCGTCGCCTCCATGAAGGCCACCGCAGACGCCGCCGGCGCGCAGATCGTCACCGGTGACACCAAGGTGGTACACAAGGGGGCGGCCGACAAACTCTTCATCAACACCGCGGGCGTCGGCGTCATTCCCAAGGGCGTCGAGATCGCGGCGCACCGCGCACGCCCCGACGACGTCGTCGTGATCAACGGTTTCATCGGTGATCATGGCGCAGCCATCGCCGATGCGCGGGGCGAAATGGCGCTGGAGAGCAATATCGAGACGGATTGCCAGGCGCTCAACGGGCTGATCGAGGCGATGTTGGCCGTCTGCCCCGACATTCACTGCATGCGGGACGCAACGCGCGGCGGTGTCGCCACTGTGCTGAACGAATTCGCGCAGAGCAGTCAGGCCGCCATCCATGTCGATGAGGCGGCGATCCCGGTGCGCCCCGAGGTGCGCGGGCTGAGCGAGATCCTGGGACTGGACCCGCTCTATCTGGCCAATGAGGGCAAACTGGTCGCGGTGATCCCAGCCGGGTGCGCCGAGGCCGTGCTGCAGACCATGCGGGCTCACCCCGCGGGTGAACACAGCGCCCGTATCGGCCGGGTCGGCGAGTCCCCGGCAGGCACAGTGATTCTCAAGACCGGTTTCGGCGGTGAGCGCATTGTCGACATGCTGGTGGGCGAACAGCTGCCGCGCATCTGCTGACGCACATCTCGAGGCCGGCGTCGACTGATTCAGCCGAAGCCTCGCGCGCCACCTTTTACGACTTTTGCTGCTGAATGCAGTTTCTCTGCCAGGGCGCAAAGGATATGCCGCAAGTGGCTGATATCAGGCGCTCAATTCCCTATACTGTGGGGTTAATAACACTGCCAATCCTTAGGGGGGACACTGAATGTTTAAGGATTACAAAGAAGTACTGAAGAAACTGCGTAAAACGCAAGATCAGCTGTGGCGTGATTCCATGGCCAGTTTCCCGGGTTCGGCGTTTCCATCCGGCATGAAGGACTGGCAGCAAAAGACCCTCGACAACGTAAACGACCTCATGGGACAGGCCGTCGAAAACTCGCTTAATCTGCAGCGTGAATGGCTGAATCAATGGGCGGAAAGAGCGGCCGGCAAAAAACTGAAGCCGAAGACCTTCGCCGAGCTCAGCGAAGACGCCAGGCGCTCCGGACAACACTGGCTCCACGATCAGAATCGGCTCTGGGATCAGTGGCTCAACGTCATCAAAGTAACCGGCAGTCAGGGCAAACTGCCGGACTTTTCAGAGTGGGAAAAAGCCGTGCAGGAATCCATGCAGGGCCAGATGAGCCTGTTCAAGCAGTGGTCTGAAATGACCGACTTCAACAAGCTTTCTGGCAAGGAAGTGGAGAAGCTCTCCAACCAGATCAGCAAGGCGATGGAGAAATCGATAGAGACTCAACAGCGGCTGTGGGGTCATTGGTTCGATAAACTGGGAGGCGCCGGTAAGTCGGCGGGGAAAGCCGCCGAACCAAAACCGAAAAAGCAAAAGCCGGTAACCGCCGCCAAGCCGACCACACCCGCCGCTAGATCGACAAAGACCGCCGCCAAGCCGGCGAAGACCGCGCCGAAATCGGCGAAAGCTGAGGACGATCTGAAAAAGATCCGCGGAATCGGTCCGGGCCTGGAGAAGAAATTGAAAGAGAACGGTATCTCTACGCTCAAGCAGATAGCGGCATGGAAAGCTGCCGACATCGCCCGTATGGAAGAGACCGTCATCCGCTTTGCCGGGCGCATAGAGCGCGAGCAATGGGTTAAGCAAGCCAAGGCACTCACTTCCTGAGCCGTGATGGTCGGCATCTGATCAGACACCGACTGTCGGATCGGGTCGGTCGCGGTGGCCGGGCGTGCTGCTGCAACCGGCCGATCGCAGACGGGTACTGCGGCTAAGCGTCAACCCTACGGCTGTCTGAGCGTTTTTCATGCTGGCAAGTCACTCTTGCCAGTACTCCTGCTTATCGAGCGCATTCGCACACTCCACCCGCGCTTCAACCGTTCCGGCTGTCTCTGGCCGCAGCGCCTGAACCATCCAGGCGTCGGAATGCTCTTTCGGTATCGGATACGGTGCCTGGTACCCTAGAACCGCAGCCGGCATGAATCCGTACCTGGTGTAATAAGCGGGATACCCAAGGACAAAAACAAGATCCACGCGCGCTGCTTTCAGTCTAACGATCCCCTCTTGAATAAGCTGCCCACCGATACCCTGATTTTGAACCTCAGGATGCACCGCAAGCGGCGCTAGGATTGCCGCCGCAACGGATCCACTGGATTGCCTGATTACCGCGTTGGTAAACAGTATGTGGCCTACAACGCTGTTATCGATAGTCGCTACGAGGGATAACATCGGCTCCGCTGTACTGTCGGCCCCCAAATCTTCGATCAACGCAGATATCACGGGACCTTCTGATTCCCCGAATGCCGCTATCGCAAGGTCCGATATTGCCGCGCCATCCGATTCGTACGATTCTCTGATTATTACGTCCATCTCTTTCCAATATGGATTGCGAACAGTGTGCCCTACGCCGGCTGTGTGTTGTTCGCCGACTGACGCGCCGCAGCAAAGAGAAAGCCGCCTCGATGGGCGACTTTTTGGTCTCTTCCCGGCCAGAAAGCCGGCAGTCGAGCCGTATGATTTAGACCGCTGACATCTCGCCAATGGTCGAGTGGACGGGCGGTTGGGCGGGTTCCGGCGCCGAGACGCCGCTCAAAGGCAATTCGCGAGGATGGACTGCTGCCGGACTAAAAGGCGATTTATACTTTTGTTACGCCATCAGAAACAAGGGGATCAGGTTATGACGAGAAGAGAAACGCTGACAGAAGAAGAGCAGCTTAGCTTAAAAAATGCTTTGGAGCATATAGAGGAATTGGAACACTTAATGAAAAAGCGTCCAGTAGAGACGTTCAAATCGCTCTTGAAAATGAATATTCCTATGGAATTGGAAATAGAGATAGAAGGAGCGACTTACGCACTGAAATTTAATGATTCAGACTAAAGACGGTTTTATAGTCATCTTGCCCTAGCACTAGAGGGATCGATGACCTGTGAGAACTATTGTTCACAAGCGACAGCGGCTCGGTAAATCATTCATGGAACCGGCGTGGTAACCGCACATATCACCCAGAGAGGTAGCAACCAGGATGTCCGTATTGTTCGCAGAAGACGTTTACCGATGTTGAATCTGCTGTAGTTCTGGTGCCATCATTTTGATCACGAGTTGAACGCCGGAGAGTTTTGTTATGATCATTTTTCCTACTACTTGGTTGGTCCCGGCGGCAACAGCCGCCTGGGCTGTATGGACATGGGCGCATGAACAATCCCTTGAACGGGAGAGGGAGCGTGCCAGGGTCACAGCGCTCTACGTTAATCCCTTTCTCTCAGCATGCGAGGATCTGCAGAGCAGGATATACAAGATTATCGAGCTCGAAGGCGTAGCCAAGCTTCGGGAGCGTTATCCGGACGGGGCCTACGCCGAAGAGACACTTTACCTTATTGTCCGATTTTTCGGTTGGCTGGCCGCCGTCAGCCGCTACGGTCCATATACCCAGGATGCAGTGTTGATAAGGTACTCAGCGGCGATACGCAGGGCGTTCGCGACCTCGAATGGAGACCGTAAGGTTGGGCCTTTCAACTTCTTTCCCGCCGAGCAGAAGGCACTTGGCAAGATGGTCATGCACAGCATGGAAGGAGAGTACGGCCACGAAATGGATACAATGTCCTTTTACGAATTCAGGGACGTCATTGAATCACCTTATCGCATGCCGGAGAGTTCGGCCGTCGCACAGACCCTTGAAACGCTCCGCACGGCAAGGCGTGCCAAAGATGTTGACGGTCGGGAGCGCCTCGCGGAAGCCCAGAACCATCTGGTCGATTTGTTGAACTATCTGGAGCGCAAGGAAGGCTACAGCTACTTTCCTGCCAAGCGGAAAAAATGCAGTTCCCTCAGCCAGGTGAAGTCGGCCCGACCTGTGCGCTCAGTCGCGTAGACAACGGCTGTAATCTCGGTGATTCGGCAGACTTCACTGGCAGCTCTTCGGGACTCGAACTGGACAGTAAGCACTGATTGCCACTGATCCGTTGTCAGTCTAGTGCAGTACTGATCGCTCAGCGAAATGATCTCGCCAGATAGTCCGGTCGAGGCAGCACATGCGGCAAATCGACTGTGTCAGGGCTTCAGGTAGGCGTAACCATCTTTTGTTTGCAGCCGGGCGATCTCCGAGATGCCTGAAGGAACGATGTTCACGCCCTCGAGTAGGTCTGCCTTGCTGATCTTCCGTGCCGCGAGGGTTGCAGCACATACGCGGAAATCCACGCCCCGCTCGACTAGCCGCAGGACAGCGTAATCATAGGGATCATCGTGTTTGTCCCTTGCATCCTCGAGCAGAAAGTCGACGCCTGGACCGTAAGCGACAATGGCGATCTTCGCATTCGGCACGTCGTCGAGGTACGAACGGGCCAGCATCAAGGCCCAACGCGCAGTTCGCGTTTCATCAAGGTGGAAGACCACCCTGTCCCATGTACTTGCTGATTGCTCGGCACAAACCGGGGCCAGGAAGCCCGTCAGCAGCGCGGCCAACAGGCAGCCTTGTACCAGGCGTCTCATAGATTTCATCGGTTGCTCCTCACTGATTATGGCCGGATTTTCCTGCACAATAAATCGGGGATGGCGGGCAACGCACTTCTTCGATGCATCCGTTCGATGCGCCTTCGCCGCGTCTGATTTGTCACATCGGGTACTGACGGACCATCGAGATAAACCTTCTCGATATGCAGCCTCACACCGCAAGCTGGACCTCGGCGACACGTCCGTGTGTCCGATCCATCGTTCGACGAACATGGGCGGCTATTACCCAGCGGTCCGTCATTTGTAGGCCCCGACGCCGCAGAAAAAGCCAGAATCGTTCATGGCGATGTAGCTTGTCTTCGGCCTGATCTCGTCAGTACCGGGATAAGGCCACCTGTAGTCCACCCAGCCGACTTCCGACGCTTTGGCCACGGCGATCATGTCCTGAAAGAGCAGATCGCCGTACTTGTTGAAGTTGTACATGTTCTTGCCGACCAGTTCCGGCTTTATGGGTTGCGAGACCAGCACACCCTCCATGTCGATGCAAAAAACGTACAGATCCCTGTCTCGAAACTTGCCGTTGGGGTCCGCGAAAGCGGCGAATGCCCTTTCGCGGCCCATTTCATTGACAGCCGATTGAGCGTTCAGACTCATTGTCTTGGCCTCTTCCGGTGTCCCCATATTGCTGGCTGCGACTGAGCCCGCCAGAATAGCGGCGAGCATTCCGTATGCTATGTGCCTCATGTCTCTCTCCTCGATCTGTTTGCGCTGTAAATACAGGCCTGATGTGAGCCTGCCATCGATTGCGGTTCCCCGGACCTCTGGGTGCAGTCAATAAGGCCCTGCGGCAACGAAGGAATCGCTGACTCCAAACATAGCGCTATGCTCTGGTTGAGCGCTGACATTGATCCGACTTTTTCCGGAAGAATCTCCGACGGCGGTAACTAACTGTTAAACGTCGGCTTTTCCCACAGAAAGGGAGGTAGGCAGGTTTGAGCGAGGAAAGGCCGACCTGGACCGAAGCTTTCAACGTGGCTGGTCGTGTCGTTGAGCCAACGAGCCTGCGGGTTGCGATGGACGGCCATGGCGTTCGGCTAGAGGCCAAGGTCATGCTCGTGCTGGTGTACCTGGCTGAACACGCAGGGCGCGTGGTCAGCCGGGCCGAACTGGAGGAGCACCTCTGGCCCGGCCGGGTCGTTACAGAAGACTCGGTCACCAAGGCTATCGCCAAGCTGCGGCGCGTGTTTCGAGATGATGCCCACAATCCGCAGGTCATCGAGACAATCCCCAAGAGCGGCTATCGCTTGATCGCGGACGTCACACGACCCGGCGAAGGTGCGGCGGCAACCGCAGCAGTCTCGAACATGACGACGCAGTCCGCATTCTGGCAGCGTGGCCCCGCCCTTGCATGGATCACCGGCGCCGGCCTCGCAGCGCTTCTGCTGCTGGGATTCTTGACCGAGCTGGATCGGGAGAGACCAGGTCCAGCGTCGTCCACGCAGCCCCCATCAAGACCCGCCGTTGCTGTTATCCCTTTCGGGAACCTGGACCGGATACCGGAAGACGAATATTTCGCCAACGGAATTACGGCAGACCTGATCACCGATCTGTCCAAGGTCAAGGGCCTGCTGGTCATTGCCCCCCGGACCACGTTCGCCTATCGCGACGGGGGCGGAGAAGCGGGACAGATCTCCGCCGAACTGGATGTCGAATACCTGCTAACCGGCAGTATTCAGCGGCGTGGGGATTCCCTGAGGATCAATGTCCGCCTCATCCAGGCGCGGGACGGGCGCACGCTCTGGGGTGAACGCTACGCTGGCGACGTGAGCGATGTCTTCGCCTTCCAGGACAGGATTACGACGTCAGTTGTCGCCGCCCTCAAGGTAGAGCTCGCACCGGACGAGCAGAGATGGCTGACGAGCCGCCCAACTGAAAGCATCGCCGCTTACGAGGCCTACCTGCGTGGTCTTGAAGCGCACGGTGGGCGAAGCGAGACCCAAAACCTGGCCGCCCGGCGTCACTTCGAGGCCGCGATCTCGCTCGACCCACAGTTCGCCCGCGCCTACGCGGGCCTGGCGCTCACCCATTCCCGCGAGGCGATCGATGGCTGGACAGCCACACCTCTGCATTCTCTGGATCTGGCAACGCAGTTCGCGGACGCGGCGGCCGGGATGGATTCGTCGCTGCCGCAGGTACATTTCGTCACCGGACAGATCCTGCTGTTTCAGCGCCGACACGCCCAGGCCGTTGCGGCCGCCGAGCGCGCTATCGAGGTCGACCCCAACTACGCAGATGCCTTTGCGCTGCTGGCCTGGACACTCAATTATGCCGGTCGCCCCGAGAAGGCTATTACCGTCCTCAATATGGCGATGCGGCTGAATCCCCGAACGCCGGCGTCCTACCTCGAAATCCTCGGCGAGATCTATTTCGCAGAGGGTCGGTACGAGGACTCGGCCTCCGCTTTTCAAGAGGTGCTGCACATCAACCCAGCGTACCTGCGTGCACGGCTCTGGAACGCAGCCGCCCTGGTCCGTGCCGGGTCAGGCGATCTCGCCGCGTGGGAGATCGTCGAGGCGCTGGTCGCAAGCCCACAGCTGGCCATGACGCGCCTCGCATTCGCATTTCCGTTCAAGGATCCGCGGACACGAGAGACGGTCTTGAACGCGCTGCGTGATGCCGGGGTGACGGACCGCTAGCCGGGCGCGATCATTTGGGTACCGTATCAGCGGCGAAGTCCCTCCCCGTCTCGAATAGTCATGGGTGTTTTGTTTCAGAAATGGATGCATCTCCATTGAGGGGTGAACAGCGGCTTTGCGTGTTGCGGTCAAGACGCGGCCAGGATCAACGCCGGCATGTCGACTTAATCCCGGAAAAATCCGAAGCCTTTGTCGATGAGTTTTTTGACGGTGTTCTTGGACTCCTCGAATACGCCCTCCGTCACGCCCTGACGCACGCCTTCATCAGCGGCGTTCTTGGCCTCCTCGGTCAGTGTCCCGCTCTCTCCAGGTATTCCAGTCTGATCGATTCCCGACTGGTTACCCTGCGAGCCGGGCGCACCTTGCATGTCCTTCATGCCAGCCATACCGCCGAAGCTGGGCATCGTGAATAACTTTGCATTAGCGGGCAATTCAAATGCGTCCCGCGGCTGCGCGCCGGCCTTGTAGTTAGTCAGATTGAAAAGGATACGTTGTCGCTGCTTGCCATCATCAGACACCATGAACCCCTTGATGGCCACGTTATTATCGTTCACCCAAAGGAACCCGCCGAATTTACCCTCCTTGCTTTGATGGACGGTCTTGATCTTTCGGGTCTTCTGCCCGTTGACGATCTCTTCGCCAACGACCTCGAACTGCTTTACCTCATACTCGGGCGTGCGATCGGATTTGCCAATCGCGTTCTCGATATACATCCCATCACCCATCAACATGTAGGTTTTATTGAGGTCGTAGCGCGTGATCGTCCGCATCGTCTGACCCCCCATATTCACGACATCGAGCAGCTTTTCGTCCTGATAGCGGATGTTCGACTTGAACTTGCCGTCTGCGGTTTCAATTTCCGCATCGGCCGAGAACGGCCCTTTTATGTTTCCGAATTCGGCACTCTGACCGAGTCCGACGGCGATTGAACCGATGAACGCCTGAGCGGATCCGGCAAGGGTTAGCGACAGCACTATCAGGCATATAGGTAGATAGTTGCGATAGGTCATGATGTCCTCCGTTGCCGGTGAGCGGGCTTTTTTATCCGAACACAGGCTAGAACCGGGCGAAACACGAGTCAAGCTGACCTCGTGTATGCTGGCCTGGCAAGAGATCCAGGAGTTAAGCGGCATGCACACCCTTCGATGCAATGTGTTCTTTATCAGCTTGCTGCTGATCACAATTCTGCCGCCGGTTGCGGCGGCTGAACGCTGTGACGGCCTCGCGCCGGACGCCAAGGACCGCATTGCCGCACAGTTGAATGAAGCGGAGATGGCGCTCGAACTGGGCGACCTGGAGTTGGCCTATCAACGCGTTTCGGATGCCGGTCGCCCGTCTGCCGTCGTCGATATAAGCCTGGACACGGAGTGCATGGGGCCTGCACTGCGTGAGCGCCACTATCGGGTCAGGAAAAAAGTGACGCTGGCTGCCGGTCGCGAGGCAGAAAACAGCGGCGAAAAGCAGGCCCTGCAGAATGCGGTCGGTTTCTACATCGCAGGCGATAACCGTAAGGAAACGACACGCCTGCTGAACGAGCGTCTCGCCGATGCGCGTGACGCGTCTATCGCCGGCAACCGCCTGCGCTGGAAGCTCGACATGCTGCAGCGGACGGTGGACAACGGCCACGAGTTGGTCGCTGAACAACGGGCCGCGCCGGCTTTCTACCAGGCAAGGCTGCAGGAATTGATCGAGCGTTCGGAATCCGAGGCAAATGGTCTCTTGAGTCGAGAGAACAATATTGTCAACGGCCCGATAACCGACCGGGAGGAGCAGATCAGCAGTTTGCAGCAAAACGCGCAGCTTCTTCAGGGTTCTCTCGTCAACGATGAAGATCTGAGCAACGACGTGGATAAGGAGATGCTGATCGCTTCGTCACGGGCCAGCGCCTCCTACGGCGTCCTGGGGGATGCCAGGCAATGGCTGGCATGGATCGAAGCGGACGCCGTAAGACCGGTTCATGCGCGCGCCGAGATGCGCGGAGATGCGTTATTGAAGCGTGCCGACGACAGCGACATCAGACTGGAGTCGCGGGATCGGTATTATGATGACGCGATAAGTTACTACAAATTTGCCGGTGCAAAACAAAAAATGTCGGCAGCGGAGAAATCACGTGAAGCGATGCAGCCTGCGCTGCTCGCCGCAAGACAAGACCGTGAGCAACGCATGGAATCAAAGCTCGGCGAATTGCGAGAGGCCGCCGAGGATTTCAAAAGATCCACGGAAATGAGCGCCGAAGACAAGACAAGATTCAAGAGCGAGGCCGACGCACTCGAGGCCGAACTCGGGTTTTGATACCGAGCAGGTGATGACGCGGCAGATGGCGGAGCCGTTGCAGCCGCAAGCGCCCATGCGAATCAGAAGATCGCCAGCCCGACGATAGCGTCTTGACTGACAGGCTGCCGACTTGCGAATTAAAGTTGTGGAGGGAGCGGCCGAAAAATGCTCACAAGGCGGGTGACATTGATAGCTTGCCGGAGAGCCAACCCATGACACAACTGAAAGATCTGGCACGACAGTACCTCGATCGAGCCTATTTCATAGGCGGCGACGGCCTGCTGTATACACCCGTCGGTCGGGCCGCACGCAGCACTATACGAGTGGGCCGTACGGTGTACTCTGCCGCACCTCTAATTGCTGAGATGCAGCGACAAATGAAAAAAGGCGGAAGTTCACCACCGCAAGAGCCACCGGCTAAGCGTATCTGCTGACCTCGAAGCACCGCGCCGCGCCACAGACTGCTACCATCGCGCGGAGAGGCGGGCTATTCTTTCTTCATTCAACCGGGGCCGTAGCTCAGCTGGGAGAGCGTCGCGTTCGCAATGCGAAGGTCAGGGGTTCGATCCCCCTCGGCTCCACCAACTTTGTGTCGATACAGGTCGCTGTCCGACTTTGGCCCAAGAAATCCCGGCGCTGAATTCGATGCGGGGCCCACTTCTGATCGCCCGCGCAATCGACTCGATATCGACCATGACGGCGGCATGTCAGAAATTGCGCTCCAGGAGCTGAATATCATGCAGCGAACCTGGCACAGCGGGTCTGCCTTCGTGCAACATGTAGGCTAGAGGCGTTCCACCCGCACCTTGATCACTGAGCGCTCGTCCGCCTCCAATACGGTCAAACGATGCCCCTGCTCCGTCACGGCATCGCCGGCCTTCGGGATCTGACGCAGCCGACTGATGATCAGCCCGCCGATGGTGTGGGCCTCCTCGACGGGAAACTTGGCGTACAGGATATCGTTGACTTCCGAGATCGGCGTTCTGCCGCTCATCAGGTGACTGTTTTCACTCTCGTTTTCGATGTAGACGCGCGGCTTGGGGTGGTACTCATCGAAATCGTAGCCGACATCGATCTCGCCCACGACCTCCTCGAAGACATCCTCCATGGTGAGTATCCCGATCGCGGAGCCGAACTCGTCAACCACCACCGCCATGTGGTCCTCGCGTGCCTGCAGCTGCGGAAGGGCCTGATCGATGGTCTGCTTCGGTGAGACGAACAGCACCGAGCTCATATAGTCCGTCGCATTCTTTTCCAGGATGTCGGGGTCCATCAGATCCCACGAACTCAGGGTGAGGATACTCTTGATATTGTTCATATTTCCACGATAGACAGGCAGGCGGTTGAAGCCGTACTTCATCACCAGGCGGACCGCCTCCTTCATCGGGCGCGCCTCATTCACGCCGACCACATCGGCCAGTGGAATCATTGCCTCACCCACCGTGGTGTCGGCGAAACGGATGATGCGGCGAATACGCTTGCGATCGATTGTCGATGGATTGGCGGATGACTCGGACACTTCCAGCATTACGCGCAGCTCCTCGCGGGTAATGAACATATTCTGCGGAATCGCCCCGCCTCCCACGAGACGCGTAATAAAACGCGCAACCCGGCTGAACACGAATATCACCGGATAGAATAGATAGGAGAAGAAGCGCAGGCCGTAGATCAGTCGACTGGAAATCGTATCCGCCTTCTGCTGAAAGATACTCTTCGGGACCACTTCGCCGAAGATCAGCAGCACCGGGGTAAGGACGATCACCGAGATCAGATCACCCGCGGCACCAAAGTGGTCGATAAAGATCAGCGCGCCCAGCGTTGATATCGTAACGGTGGCCAGATTGGTCCCCACCAGGGTGGTGCCCAGGATCACATCCGGTGTGCGGAACAGCTTCAGCACCAGGCCCGCCCCGCGATCACCGGTCTTTGCCATATGTCTTAGCTTGACCTTGTCGGAATTCACCATGGCGATCTCGGAGCCTGAAAAGAAGCCTTTCAGCAAGAGGAAACCGAGTATCAGCAAGAGCTCAGCTGTCCAGTCCATTATCCCTCTCCCCGCTGCCGCGGCTCATCAGACGACTGCGCTGGCGCCGTCTCAGCGTCCGCTCCACGATCCTCGGCCCCACCATCCGGCGCTGCCTCACCTTCGCCGTTGCTCGAGATCTCTTCCCCTTCCGCCGCTTCAGACGACTGCTCCGAGGAAGATAACCGCTGCACCTGGAGCTGGCTGATCCGCAGGCCGCTGCGCTGCTTGACGACGAAGCGATAACCATCATGTGTCACCTGGTCGCCCGGCTCGGGCAGGCGATCGAATAATCTGAACGCCACGCCGCCGATGGTGGACATCACCGGGTCTTCGATATCGAAGTTGGTGAGATTGTAAAAATCGATCAGGCGCATATCACCGGGCACTATATAGCTGTTTTCGTCGTCCTCTTTCCAGAATTCCTGCCCGGCCATAGTTCCCGAAATCTCGCCGAAGATGAATTTCAATACATCCTTCATGGTGACAATCCCGAAAACCTCGCCGTATTCGCCCAGAATAATGGCGACCCGGGTATTGTGGGCCTGGAAATAATCGAACATTTCGTCCACTTTCTTGGTGGGCGGCACGAAATGGGCGGGCTTCAGGATCATGTCGAGGGTCACAGATTCCAGATCACCGCCGCCCCTGACGAGCTTCAAGATATCTTCCGAATGGATGAAGCCGATCACGTTGTCCCAGTGTCCCTGATAGACGGGGACGCGGGGGTGGCGATAGCTTCGGAATTGCTCGATCAAATCATGCACCGGGAGTGCGGCATCGAGAAAGAGTATCCTCGGACCAGGTGTCATGATGCGGGAGATGTCCGTTTCCGACGCCTCCAGCAGATTGTCGATCAGCACCCTTTCGGTGGCATCGATAATGCCGGTCTCCTCCCCTTCCTCGAGCAGTGTGCGGAGCTCGTCCGGCTGCAGGATGTTCTCCCGATTGACCGCATCTTCGACCACCAGGGTGGTAATCCGGTCGGCGACCATGTGCACCGCGGCGCGCAATGGCGTAATGAACACGATCCAGCGCGGCAGGATTCGCGCACTGATCATTGTGCTGAACTTGATCGGATAGCTGACCGCGATGGTCTTGGGGGTCACCTCGCCGATCAGCAGCAGCAGCGGAACCATGATCAGTACATTCATCCAGCCTACATCTTGCGCGCCGAAGACGAGCAGCAGGATCGCCGTCATGTTGACCGCGGAGGCGATATTGACCAGCTCATTGCCGCACAGGATCGAGATGATCAGACGGCGCGGCTCATCCAGCATGGCGTGGATGCTTTCAGAATCACTGTGGCGCGACTGTCTGAGCTTCTGCAGATCGATGCGACTGAGTGAAAACAAAGCCGTCTCAGACCCGGAAAAGACCGCAGAGGCAAGCAACAGCAGCGACTGCAAGAATATCCGGACATAGAGCTCGAGATCCTCGAGAGGAAGACTGAGCGTACCCAGAAACGCTTTGATATCGTCCATCGCCGTACCCGTTGTCGCATTATCAGATTCGCAACGCGGTGTAATCTGTTGCCAGCCTGATCATGTTAACGCATTTGATCGAGTCGTCGTCCGATCAAGCTGGTCTGGTATAAAATAACATAGGATTATTTGAATGCGCGTTGCATGCGCCCGCTGATGGACGATGCCGCAGCTCATGGACTGCAGCCAGACATGGCATCTAATGCTGCGTTCAACCGGTGCGAAGGAATCTTAAAACGCCCAACATGTGAGCATGCCGGACAGATAGGTGGCGGCGCTTGCTGATGGTACCGTGAAGTCGGGTTTTATCGGGAAGCCGTGCGAGAGCAGCAAGGCCATGGTCGAAAGAATTGCGCTGCCCGAGCCGAATTCACAGTTTATGTTCCTCGTTGTCGAGGGCCTTCGTCGTGATGTCCCTGTAGATGTGAATCACCTTCGCGAACAAATCCCGACACTCCGGGAGCGAATCGATAAGGAGATGGTTCTCCTGCGCATCGTCGAGCATTCGTTCGAGAAACGCGAGATCCGTTTCGTCCAATGCCATTCCCTGGTCGACGCGCTCCTTGATCTTCAGGATCCTCGGCAGGCGGTCTTTTTCGAGGCGTTCGATGAGCACCTCAGAGATGCCGAGCTTCGCGTTGTCATCGAGCATTTCCCCATCCTCCAAGTCTACGGCGGCCGCCTGAGAATGCCTCCGCCAATCTTCCCGGAGCCCGTGCCTGCGGCTCAGATCGCGAGAAACAGATCCGCCTGCTTCAGGAGATCCGGCTGAGGCAACAGCTCGGCCCGCGGGAATCGCACCATGGCGCCGATGCGCGGTGGTTGCCACGCGATACGGAACTCCGACAGCTCGAGGTCATAAGCGGGGGTCTCGTCGTCGTTCTCCAGCTTGACTGCCTGGCGATTCAAGCGCAGAGAACACCGATCGCTGCTCAGGAAATCCGCTGGGTGGGACAGGACATGTGCGACGAAGTCCAGATGTTCCGACAGGGTGCTGAGACGCAGCTCCTGAGCGGCCAGCTGCTGCTCCAACTCCTGTATCTTCTTAGTCAGTGTGGGCCCACGATTCTCAGGATCTGCCTCGCGCGAAAGACGGCGCAGTCGACCATTGAGCGAGTTGAGGCGGTTCTCGAGATCCAGGGTTTGGGTCTTCGCCTCTGTCGCCCTGCGCTGGATATAGGAGAGCAGCCCGTCGAACATGCAGCACTTGAGCGCACAGCGAGCCGACATTTCGTCGGTACCCGGCGAAACAATCTGGTGATCGGTGAAGCTGACGGAGGTCTGCATGACATCCCGCTGCAGCTTGTCGTTGACCAGCGCCATCCCTGGTTGCGTACGTTCCTGCCTGTGCATGCAAAGCAGCCCCCAGCAATCCTCCGCCAGTGGATTGGCGTCGAACAGACGGCGCACCTCGTCGCTTTGACTGAACACCTCCTGCATGTGCTGCGGGCTCACGAAGAAGGCATTCGCATGTGGGTCTTCGGAAAAACGCGACCGAGAGCATTGCAAGGGTCCCACGATGGACTCAGCGACCTCGTCGATATAGCGGAACGTGGTCGCGACCGGTTCCTTGAGCACCTGGGCATAGTTCGGGACGACGCGAAGACGACTGTAGAGCCGGTCTACGACCTGGTCTACTGCACCGGAGAGATCATCCGGACACGCCCCGCCGATGCGCCCGGAACCTGCCGCCAAGGGCATGCCCTCATCGGCGCGCAGAAACATCTGCTGAAAAAAGCTAGCGAACATCGCGGCCTACCCTCCTTTTGGGATGTCTGGGCATCCTTGTGACTGGCTTGATTGTTGTTTGGGTGCCAGCCGTGCCTTGACCGTGCAGCGTCGACCGCTTGCGCCGGTTTGGCGTCTGTCTACCGGTCTACTGCCGGCTTATATCGAGAAGTATTGCATTTTTTTAGGCCAAGTGGGGCATCGCCGGGCCGGTCTGCCAACCTGGCGAGTGCCCCGGCCACGGGCGCAGATGGGCATCCCGACTCAGCGTGGCCGATTTCGATCCGCGGGACATATGCCTCCTCGCGTGATCTCTCAACTACCTGGCAACTAATTTGATTGTAAAATAATAGCTTAAGAACTTTAATTTAAGTGAAATGTGCGATGAAGCCGAGGGCCGGTGAGATTTCCAGGCTAGGTCAAACAGGTAGTTTTGCCCCCGGCTCCGCCGCCGTGGGTGATGGGAGCGCGGCACCCTCCCCCTCACCGGGCTCGACCGGCAGCCGGCTCCACCGTTGCCGTGGAAAGCGACAGGCGAACGTGGCGCCGCGACCCTCCTCGCTGCTGATCAATAGGCTCGCATCATGGATATCCAGGATCTGTTTCACTATCGCCAGCCCGAGACCAGTGCCGCCCGCATCGCGGGAGCGGCTGGCATCGACGCGATAAAAGCGCTCGGTGAGTCGCGGCAGATGCCGGGCGGGAATCCCGGCGCCATTGTCCCGGACCTCCAACACGGCATAATCGCCGTCGGTGCCCCAGGTGACATCGACGCGTGTCCGCACCGGTGTATGGCGGATTGCGTTAAAGATCAGATTGGAGAAGGCACTGCGCAGCAGTGACGCGTTGCCCAGAAACACCAGTCCGGGGTCGCCACTCAATGCCAGCACATGCTGCGACGCCTGCGCCAATTCCTCGGCCTCCTGCGCAATCCCTTCGAGCAGTTCGCGCACCGCTAGGGGGATTCGGCCGACCGTCTCGGCCCGGCTCTCGAGCCGAGACAACATCAACAGATCCTGGATAACATCCTGCATCCGTTGCGTCTGCTGCATCATGCGCAGCAGAGGAATTCGACGCGTCGACTGCGCAGGTTCGGTATCGCACAGGGTCTCGAGATAGCCGCGGATCACGGTCAGCGGCGTGCGCAACTCGTGCGACACATTGAGCGAGAAGTCGCGCTGCGATTGATGCAGATAGTGCTGTCGGGTGATGTCGCGGGCCTCCAGCAGAAAGCGCTGCCGGCCCTTCTTGAAGCGGGACACGCTGATAGACAATATCATCGCCGGATCGCCTGGCGCCTCGAGTTCCAGCGCGCGATCGAAGTCTCCTGCCTCGAGATAGTCCAGCAATATCGGCTCATCGACCAGATCGACTAGCTTGCGATCTTCGAGCGCGCCTTCACCGAGACCGAAACACATCCTGGCCTGGGGATTCAGCCAACTGATCTCTCCACCGCTGCCGAGTATGATCACACCATTGGGCATGGCGGCGACCATTTTTCGGAACCGGGCGAAGAACCGTCGTTGGCGACGCTTGCGTTTTTCCTCGCGCCGCTGCATCGAGCGCACACTGTCGAAGGCCTCGCGCCAGACACCCCAGATCCAACGGATCTTGGGACCGCTATTGTCCTGCAGGAACAGCAGCAGCCGCACTGCCTGCACAAGATGCCAGGACAGATAGGCGGCCAGCCCCCCCACTACCGCGGTCGCAGGCTCGGCGCCACCGATGAGGGCTGCGCCCACTGCCGCGGCGAACAGCGCCAACCAAAGGAGTTCTTGCGACAGCGCTTTTCGCCGCAATGGCATCGGTCAGGCTCAGGCGATCGTCTTTATCATGACGGGTCGGCTCAAGAAGCCGAAAACCGATAACCCACACTGCGCACGGTCTGGATCACCTCCCGGCGACCCGCTGCCTGCAGAGCGCGACGCAGATTGCGAATGTGCACATCGACGGTGCGTTCTTCGACATAGGTATTGGGCGGCCACACATAGCTGATCAGTTCGGAACGACTGTATACCCGCTCCTGGTGGCGCATCAGAAAATGCAGCAGACGGAACTCGGTCGGCCCCAACTCAACTGGCTTGCCATCGGCCGTGACGCGCCACGTACGTAGATCCAGATGCAGACCACGAACCGTGATGGTCTCACCGTTGTGCGGCTGCTTTGCCGAGCCGGGAGCGCAACGGCGCAGTACCGCGTGGATCCGCGCCTTGAGCTCCGACGGCGAGAACGGCTTGCTGATATGGTCGTCGGCGCCGGCATCCAGCGCCGCTACCTTGTCGGGGCTGCTGTCGCGTGCGGTCAACATGATGATCGGAATGGCGCCGTGCCATCCGTCAGTGCGCAGGCGTTGCATGAAATCCAGCCCCGACTCGCCGCGCGACAGCATCCAGTCCAACAGGATCAGGTCCGGTGGAGCCTTTGCGATGCGCGCCTCGGCCTCGGCGATCGTCGCGGCACCGACACAGGCAATCCCATCGGCGGACAGCGCAAAATCGACCATCTCCCGGATCGGCGCTTCATCGTCTACGATTAGAATGCTGGTGGATCTGACGCTCACCCACGCTCCTCGAAAAGAGGGGCGTCAGCCGAAACGTCCCTCGATATAGTCTGCCGTCTCTTGCTTCTCCGGGGCCAGGAAAAGCTCATCGGTCTTCCTGTGCTCCACGACCTTGCCCATCAACATGAAGATGCACTCTTCGCTGGCGCGCCGCGCCTGGGCCATGTTGTGGGTCACTATCAGGATGGTGTACTGACCGCTAAGCTCCCAGATCAGCTCTTCCACTGCCTCGGTACCCTTGGGGTCTAAGGCCGAGCACGGCTCGTCCATCAGCAGCACCCGCGGCTTGACCGGCAGAAGGCGGGCGATACATAGCTTCTGCTGCTCCTCCAGCGATAGCTCCGTCGCCTTGCGCTTGAGCTTATCCTTGACCTTGTCCCACAGCAACACCTGGCGCAGTGCCTGCTCGACGACCTCGTCCTCCTCGGCGCGCCCCGCCTTTGCACCTTTGCTATGGATCTTATAACCGAAAAGCACGTTGTCCCGAATCGGAAGCGGCAGCGGATTAGGGCGCTGGAACACCATGCCAATCTGCTTGCGCACCTGCAACAGCTCGACCGAAGGGGCGTAGATATTCTGATCGAGAACCTTGATGCTGCCATCGATGCGCACATAACCCAGGCGTTCGTTGATCCTGTTGACGCTGCGAAGAAAGGTCGACTTACCGCAGCCCGACGGGCCGATCAGCGAGGTGATAAGACCGCTGCGAATGCCAAGATTGACGTCGAACAAGGCCTGAAACGTGCCATACCAGAGGTTCAGGTCCTCGGTTTGGATGGCGTATGTCAGCTCCGGATCGGTACTCATGGCTTGGCCTTCGAGATGGTTGTTAGGATTCGCTGCGGCTTTCATCAGCCAAACTTGCCTTCGATGTAGTCCCGCGTGCGTTGATCCTCGACCTGTCCGGCGAACAGTTCGGCGGTGTCGCCGACCTCGATACACTCGCCGCCGAGAAAGAACGCCGTGCGATTGGCGAGCCGTTCGGCCTGCTGCACCAGGTTGGTCACCAAAATGATCGTCATCTCGCTGCGCAGCTCTTTGAGGACCTCCTCGATGCGCATCGTGGTCACCGGATCCACCGCGATAGAGAACTCATCGAGCATCAAGACTTCCGGCTGCTGCGACAACGCGCGGGCGATCGTGAGTCGCTGCTGTTGGCCGCCGGAGAGCAGGCTGCCGAGCGAATTCAGCCGATCCTTTACTTCGTCCCACAGTGCCGCACGCATCAGGCAACGCTCAACAATCAAGTCAAGTTCCGCCTTTCGATTGATGCCCGACAATCGTGGTGCCAGCGCCACGTTCTCATAGATCGTCATCGGCAGTCCCACCGGCAGCGGAAACACCACGCCAATGCGTTTGCGCAAGGCATAGACGTTTCGCAGACGGTCCACGGGGACGCCGTCGAAATGGATGTCGCCCTCAACGCCCATGCCGTCGGTGAACGAGTCCATGCGGTTGAGCGCCTTGAGAAAAGAGGTCTTGCCGGCATTGGCGGGACCGATGATGCCGAACACCTCGTGCTCCCGCACCTCCAGCGACACCCCACTGAGTGCGGCAACGCCACCGTAACTAATGGTGACATCCCGCACCGCAACCTTGATCGGGGCTGCAGAACTTGCCTGCGTCGCCGCCGCGCCACCCTGCTCGCTTACCATTTCTTCTTACCCCGCAAGTACACGCGGAAGGCGATCGACAGACTGTTCATGATCAATACCAGCGCCACCAGCACCAGGGCGACGCCGTACGGCAGCGCCTCCGGCACACCCGGCACCTGGGTCGAGACGACGAACAGGTGCAGCGACAGCGCCATGGTCTGATCGAATACACTCTCGGGCAGGAACGGCAGGAAGAAGGCCGCACCGGTGAACATGATGGGAGCAGTCTCGCCAGTGGTTCGCGACACCTCCAGGATCACGCCTGTGAGGATGCCCGAAATGGCATTCGGCAGCACTACGCGTCGAATGGTTTGCCAGCGTGTGGCGCCCATGTTCCACATGGCCTCGCGGAAGGCCATAGGTACCGCGGCCAGAGACTCCCGGGTCGCGACGATCACGACCGGCAGGGTCATGATCGCGAGGGTCAGGCTGGCCGCCAGGATGCTGGTGCCGAAACCGAAAAAGATCACAAAGGCGCCGACCCCGAATAGGGCATGCACGATCGAGGGCACACCTGCCAGGTTGATGATCGCCAGGTTGATGATACGGGTGAACCAGTTGTTGCCGGCGTATTCGTTCAGATAAATGGCTGCCGCAACACCCAGCGGGACAGAAACCAGCAGTGCAACAGACACCAGCCACACGGTACCGATCAGTGCGGGCAGGATACCGCCAGCCGTCATGCCATCGGTGGGACTGGTAAACAGGAACTCCAAAGAGATCACCGAGCCGCCCTTGTAAATCAGGGTACCCAGGATTATCAGGACCGGCAGGACCAACAGCAGCACCATCATAAAAAACAAGGTGCGGTACAGCCGCTCAACCCGCATATTCGTCTTGTTCAATTCAGATATTTCGAACATGGCAATCATCCTTTACGCACACCGCGGACCACGAGATCGGCCAGCAGATTGATGATGAATGTGATGATGAACAGGAAGATGCCGATGGTGAACAATGCGCCGTAGTGATCCGATCCCACCGCGGTCTCGCCGAGTTCAGCGGCGATCGTGGCGGTCAGTGCGCGAACCGAGTCGAAGACGCTGGTCGGGATGTTCACCGCGTGGCCGGTGGCCATCAATACCGCCATGGTCTCGCCGAAGCCGCGCCCCACGCCGAGCAACACCGCCCCGAGCAGGCCGTTCTTCGCGGCCGGCAGTACCACTTTATAGATGACCTGCCAGCGCGTGGCGCCCATCGCCTCGGCCGCCTCACGGTACCTGTCGGGTACCGCCTTGAGCGCATCCTCCGCGATCGAGGTCATGATCGGCGCGGCCATCAGGCCCAGGATGATGCCGGCGTTGAGCACCGTCAGCCCCACTGGCACATCGAACAGCTCAATGATCAGCGGGTTCATGATGGTCAGACCGATGAATCCCCAGACCACCGACGGTATCGCGGCCAGCAGTTCCACCAGCACCTTCAGCGCCTCGCGCGTCTTGCCGGTGGCAAACTCGCCGATGTAGACCGCCGCCCCCAGCGAGAAAGGGATAGCCACGATCATGGCCAGACCCGTGACGCTGGCAGTGCCGGCGATCAGCGCCAGTATGCCGTACTCCGGGGCATCTTCGTCGCTGGGCTCCCAGTAGGGCGAGGTGAAGAATTCCTCCAGGTCGAGGGTCTCGAAGACGAAGCCGAGACCCTCTTTCCCGATAAAGACAAAGATGCCGATGATGAACAGGATGGCCGATATGCCGCCTAGAAACACCAAACCCTCGACGAGCTTGTCGATGTACCAGTCGGTGTTGCGGCGATCGAAGGCACCGCGGTTGCTCACCACGCCTTCGATTTTCTCCTCCACAGCGGCCATCAGTCCGCCCCCGGACCGCGCAGCCGCTCCATCAAATCGCGCACCTGGAAACTGATGGCACGATAGGCGGCCTCGAAGTCGACCGGCGAGTCATCCGGCGACGGCGCAACGTCCCATTCCAGGGTCGCCGTATGGAAGGGGATCTCCGGCAGGTAGTTGCCGATCGGTCCCTGCAGGCTGACCGCGACGTGGTAGGCGGCCAGCTCCTGCGGCGTCTTGTCGAATTCGACTGGTGAGGCGCCGCTGACGTCGATTCCGCGCACGCCCATGAATGCTACCATCTCCGGATCCAACGCCGGCGTCGGCATCAGTGAAGCGCTTTCATAGTTGCCGCTGTTGGAAAAATTATGACGCGCAATGGCCTCGGCCATGGGTGCGAGACCGGCATTGCCGCGATCGAGGAACAGGAGGTTGTAGACCTTGCTTGCCTTGGTCTCGCCGGTCGCGGCGAATACCGCCTCTTCGCAAAGATTCTTGGCCTGGTCAGACACCCGCTCAAGCATGCTGAAGACCACGAACATCGCAAACAGATCTTCGGTCGAGCGACCGTCTTCCCCGTGTGCAAGATCATCGAGCGCAGCGGTACGCAGTCGTTCCACCTGATCGGCCATGACCATGACCGCCTTCGCCTGCTCGGCATTGCCGTCCGCGAAGGCCTGCAGTGCCCGTTCCAACATCTCGCCCGATTCCTGCGCCATATTTTCAACCGCCGTTGCCAGATGCTGGTCAGGCGGCGTCGACAGACGGGTCGCCATTCGGGCAATGCTGACCGCATAGTCGCCTATACGCTCCAACGCGATCACCGCCCGGATGGTGGCCGACATCAGGCGCAGATGGCCGGCACTGGGCAGATGGCGGACGATGAAGAGATGGCAGTCACGGTCAATCGACCGCGTCGCCCGGTTGATCTCACCGTCGCCCAGCACGACCAAATTGGCCAGCTTGCGATTCCCGGTAAGCACCGCATGCGCTGCGTCCTTCAACGCCGCGGCGACCAGATCGGCTACCGCTGCTGTCTTGGCACGAATGTCTTGCTCGTCCTGTTCCAGACGCTTTTCATAATGCTTCATGGCTACGGTCTCACTTGTCTGAGGGTGCGACGGCTTCTTCGGCCGGACTCAGTTGCACTGCACCGGGCGCACGGGTGCATAGCCCTTCTTCGAGATGATGCACTGACCCTCGTCGCTCATGATCCAGTCCATGTAGGCCTTGATAGCTCCCTCGGGCTGGCCATTGGTGTACATCATCAGCGGGCGGGCGATCGGATAGGAACCGTCGCCAGCCGTCTGTACGCTGGGCGAAACACAGGGCTTACCGTCCTTGGAGATACACACCATCTGTAGGTGATCGGTGGCGTAGGCCAGGCCACTGTAGCCGATCGCGCACGGTGTCTTTTCGACCAGATCGACGACGTCCTTGGAGCCGTGCATGTCGAGCGTACCGTTCTTGAATTTGTCCTTGCCCAGCACGGCCTTCTTGAAGTAGGCGTAGGTGCCAGAGTTGTTCTGCCGGCTGACGACCACGATTTTATCCTTGCAGCCGGGCACGGTAATGCCGAGATCCGACCACTTGCGTGCCTTGCCCTTGCGGCCGTAGATATCGGCCAACTGCTCGATGGTCATGGTGCCGCTCGGGTTGTCCTTGTGCAGGAAGACTGCCAGGGCGTCGTAGCCGACGATGTGCTCCACCGGGTCTTGACCGCGATCCTTTGCCATCTTCTTTTCCTTGTCTTTCATCTTGCGGCTGGCGTTGGCGATGTCCACGGTGCCATTGATCATCGCGGCGATCCCGGTTCCGGACCCGCCGCCGCTGACCGCCACGGCGACATCGGAATCGACCGTCTGGTAGGCCTCGGCCCATGCCTGGGCTACGTTCACCAGGGTGTCCGACCCCTTGTTTTGAATCACGGTACGTGCGTCGACGCTGCCGACCAGCGTTGCGAGCAGCACGGCCAGCAGCGACATAGGTTTGTGTAGATACATGGTCTTGCTCCTTGGGAATCTGGATATTTTCGCGGTCAAAGGCCCGGTTCGGCGCGCAGTTCCGGTTGGCCTGACCATGTTTGTGAAGCTGGTTTGGCGGTAAGCGCGCGGTCTTTTAAAAATATTGCGCATTTTTGAACTTTGTTTAAGCCTTTGATGAAGGTTTTGTGAAACTGACGCGGCGCTCACCGGGATGCCGGCAACGCTACGCCTGGACTTCACAGCCATTCTCAGGGGCGAAAAGCTCTCGCGTGCGGCCTCTGGACCACGGTCAGCAGCGAAACAGAAAATCTCGATCGAAGGGCGTGTAGTTGCCGATGGCGCCCATGGCGTCGAGCAGGCTGATCAGGAACGACGTTGCCGACAGGCGCCCCAGACCACCCGCCATGCAGGCAGACTCGCCGAACCCAGCGACCGCGTCTCGACGCCCGTTCGGGGCGACGATCAGGCCGGGTACCGGATCACCGCAGTGCCGGCCCTGGTTGCTGTCGGTGGAGTGATCGCCGGTCACGCCGATCACCAGATCCGTCTGCGGCAGGCCGGCGAGAACCTGGTCGATGTGTTCCAGACAGG
>JAHEJD010000036.1 GCA_024639005.1 Chromatiaceae bacterium
AGGTCTCTGCTGTTGCCGAGATCGTCGATGATGATCGCGATGCGCACCGGCTGGGCCGCTACCACCGGCATCAGCAATGTCAGCAGCAGAAGGACTGGCAGACGCATCATCATCGAGTAGCTGGCTAAGTGCTCGTCGGCCGCAGAATGGCCAGGCCCTTCAGCAGATTGAGCGCCTCGCTGAGCGCGTAATCGGTGTCGGCGGCGCCTGCATCGGTCTTGGCCGCCGATTCTTCGCCCTTCTCGCTGGTCTCCCCGTTGTCCTCAGGATTGCTGAGATGTCCGGCCAGGTCGGCCTCCTTGAGCCGCGTGCTGGACTCCTCACCTGTGGTCAAGCGCACATTACCCAGTTCGATATCCGGCACGATGCCCTCGGCCTGGATCGATCGCCCATTCGGCGTGAAATAGCGCGCGGTGGTCAGCTTGACAGCGGTGCGTTCGTTGACCGGCACGATGGTCTGCACCGATCCCTTTCCGAAGGTCTGCTGACCCATGATCACCGCCCGCTTGTGGTCCTGCAGCGCCCCGGCGACGATCTCGGAGGCCGATGCAGAGCCGCCGTTGACGAGTACGATTATCGGCGCACCTTCGAGGACATCGTCGGGCGCGGCCTTGAACTTGAGCTGCGAATCACGAATGCGACCCTCTGTATAGACGATGGTGCCGCTGGTCAGAAAGGCGTCGCTGATCGCGACCGCCGCATTCAGCACACCGCCCGGATTGTTGCGCAGATCCAGGACCAGGCCCTTGAGGTTACCGTTGGCCTCGCGCTTGAGTGCGCCAACCGCGGTCAGCATGTCCTCGGGGGTGCGGGCCTGAAACTGTGACAGCCGCACATAGCCGAAACCCGGCTCGAGCATGCGCTGCTTGACGCTCACGGTCTTGATGATATCCCGCACCACCTCTATGACGATCGGCTTATCGGCACCCTCGCGCACTACCGTCAGGCGTATCTCTGTACCGGGCTTTCCACGCATCAACTTGACCGCCTCATCCAGCGTCATGCCCTTGATCGGCTGGTCATCGAGACGAATGATCAGGTCTCCGGCGAGCACCCCCGCGCGCTGTGCCGGGGTGTCGTCGATAGGCGAGATAACCTTGACGAAACCGTTCTCCATGCCGACCTCGATACCGAGGCCACCGAACTGGCCACTGGTGCCGACGCGAATATCGCGGTAGTCGTCCTCATCGAGGTAGGCCGAGTGGGGATCCAGACCGCTCAGCATGCCCTCGATCGCATAGTTGAGCAGCTTGCGATCATCGACCGGCTCAACATAGTCCTGTTTGATGCGCCCGAACACCTCGGCGAACACTCGCAGCTCCTCGAGCGGGAGGTCGGCCGAGGACTCGGCATCATCAGCGATCGCCGATTGCGCAAAGGCAAACACGCCAGCGATGCTCAGCCATCCCGCCGCCACTATCGAGGGCAACTTGTGCTTCATAGATTCCTCGTCGCTTGCGCGCCACGACGGCGCGCCGGATTAACCCGCTTTGCTTCCGGCCATGCGGCGGCACCACTTGGTCGGGTTTACCGGCCGACCCTTGAAGCGAATACCGAAGTACACGCCAGCACGCTCGCGCCCGCCACTACTGCCGACCAGGGCAATGGCTTCATCTGCCGCGACCCAGTCACCAACCTCTTTGAACAGGCTCTGGTTATGCCCATAAAGTGTCATATAGCCATCCCCATGATCGACAATCATCAGTAGACCAAAGCCACGTAGCCAATCCGCAAATGCCACCCGGCCATGGTGCACGGCGCGCACTTCCCGGCCCTCGGGTGCGGAGATCATAACACCGTCCCAAACCAGGCCTCCGAGCCGTGGCATCCCAAAGCGGCTGACGATTCGGCCGCTGGCCGGCCACGGCAGGCGGCCGCGCAGACCGGCGAACTGGATCTGTTGCGGGTGTTCGACGGGGATATCCGCCAACGCCTGCTCGAGTCCCTTGATCAGGGTGTTCAATTCACGTTCATCAGATTGCAGGCGAGCCAGTTCGCGGCCCTGGTCCTGCAACTCCACGGTGATTTTCGCTATCACCTCTCGGCGCTGATCCTGCGAGTTCTTCATCGCAAGCAGCTGGCTTGCCTGCTCATCGCGCAATCGAACGAGCTCCAGCTCCTCGGCCTGAATCTCCTGCTCGGTCGCCATGAGGCGCTGTAACTGCTCGCGCAGCGACTCGATCTTTTGAGCGCGCGCCCGGCTCAGGTAATCGTAGTAGACCAGCATGCGACCGACGGTAGCAGGGTCTTGCTGATTCAACAGTATCTTGACCTTTTCCTGGCGACCCATGGCATAGGCAGCGCGCACCTGGCGGGCGAGTACCGCGCGCTGTTGGGCCAGTACCTCTGTCTGCGCCGCCCGCTGCGCGCGGAGCGCTTCGAGACGCCGCTGTTGGTCGCTGAGCCGGCCGTCCAGCAAGCGCAGCGTGCCTACAAGGCGACCGATGGTCTGCTCCGATTCCTGCAACTGTCGGGCCAACGCGCTCTTTTCACCGCTGCGTGTATTCATGCGCGCCCGCAGGCCCTCGATGCGCGTGCGCAGCGCCTCGAGCTTGGCACGCTGTGCTTCAGCCGCGGGCGCGCCTTGGCCGGCGCCGAGCGCGGGGGTGCAGAGACAGAGAATGAGCATTAAGATCAGTCGCGCAAGTGGGGCAGAGAGGGGAGACCCGCGCATCCCTGCATAGCGGCCCACCGGCCGATCTATCGCGAAATTCAGCCTAGGCGGCGTCAGCGTCCGCAGCCAGCAGCAGTGAACGTCCGGTCATCGCCGCAGGCTGCGGCAGTCCCATGATCTGCAACAGCGTGGGCGCGACATCGCACAGCGCACCGTTCTCCATCAGCGCGGGCGCCGCATTGCCTACATAGATCAGTGGGACCGGATTCAGCGTGTGGGCGGTGTGCGGCTGCTGCGCCTTGAGATCGACCATCTGCTCGGCGTTGCCGTGGTCCGCCGTGATCAGTATCTCGCCACCGGCCGCCTGAACCGCCTCGGTGACCCGGCCGAGGCATTTGTCGAGCACCTCGATTGCGCGGATGGCCGCCTCATAGTTGCCGGTATGTCCAACCATATCACCGTTCGCATAGTTGCAGATGATGGCATCGTAGCGGCCACTGCGGATCGCTTCCACCAGCCGGTCTGTCACCTCGTAAGCGCTCATCTCCGGCTGTAGATCATAGGTCGCGACCTGTGGTGAGGGTACTAGGATGCGCTCCTCACCCTCGTTCGGCGTCTCGACGCCGCCGTTGAAAAAAAAGGTCACGTGGGCGTACTTCTCGGTTTCGGCGATGCGCAACTGGTGCAGACCCAGGTTGGCGGTGTATTCGCCGAAGGTATTGTCGAGACGCTCCGGTGGATAGGCGACCGGGATATCGAATTCCTTGCTGTACTCCGTCAGCGAGACGAACGCGCCGAGTCTTGGGACCACCTCACGTTCGAAACCGCCGAAATCGGTTTCGATGAACGCCCGTGTGATCTGGCGTGCCCGGTCAGAGCGATAATTCATATTTATGAATACATCCCCGTCCGCCACCGGTACTGGCTCGCCAACACAGGATGCCGAAACGAATTCATCAGATTCACCCCGCGCATAGGCCTTTTGCAGCGCCTCCAGCGCCGAGTCGGCGAAAGTCTGGGCCCTCCCGAGGGTGATGAGATCATAGGCCTGCCTGATGCGCTCCCAACGGTGATCTCGGTCCATGGCGTAATAACGCCCGATGATGGTTGCGATGCGACCGTGACCCAGCTGGGCAAACACGGCGTCCATGGCCTCAAGCGACGACTCGGCACTCTTGGGCGGCCTGTCTCGACCGTCGAGAAAGGCGTGCAGATAGACCCGCTCGGCGCCGCGTTCAACGGCCAGTCTGGCCATCGCGTGGATCTGGTCTTCATGACTGTGCACACCGCCCGGGGACAGCAGGCCGAGTATGTGAACCGCCTTCCGGCTGTCCACCGCCAGATCGACCGCATCAGTCAGGGTGCGATTGGTGAAGAAAGAGCCGGTGCGGATAGAGCGCCCGATCCGAGTGAACTCCTGGTAGACCACGCGACCGGCACCGAGATTGAGGTGCCCGACCTCCGAGTTGCCCATCTGCCCACCCGGCAGGCCCACTGCCGAGCCCGAGGTGCGGATTGCGGTGTGAGGATAGGTTGCCCACAGACGATCCCATACGGGCGTTTCCGCCGCGTGGATCGCATTATGGTCGGCGTTATCGCTCAAACCCCAGCCATCAAAGATCAGGAGAAGCGCTGGGCGTACCTTATTTTCCATTGTGTGTCTCGCTCGGCCCCTTCACTCGCTGGACGGCCGGCCCTGAGTTAACCGCATGAAATATCGAAAAGATTTACCCGCCTAGCCGGCTCCCTTTCGCCCCGCGTCGGTTGCTACGTATTGAATCACTTTCGCATCGCAGGCGCTACCGGGCGACCGACCGTGGCGCTGTCATGAGGGGACATTGGCCGCGGATCGAAGAAAAAAGCTCGCTGCTGACACTTCATTCCTGCTTCAATAGCGGTCTATTATTAGATTAGAGGCTAGTGAATAGCCCATTTAAGGAGGAGATTCTGTGTCCCTGCACGAGAAGTCGGTGGTTTCCATGCATGATGAATTTGACGGCGAACTCTCGCTTTTAGAGGGTGATGAAGATATAGATCGCGCTTCGCGCTCGCTGAAGGCAATGTCGCACCCGCTGCGTCTCAAGATCCTTTGCACCCTTGGCGACCAGGAGATTAGCGTGCAGGACATCGTCGACCAGGTCGGCACCTCGCAGAGCAACATCTCTCAACACCTTGCGATCCTGCGCGATAAGGGTATTCTCATGTCCCGCAAAGACGCCAATCGGGTGTTCTATCGCGTCAGCGATAATCGCACCCTGCGCCTGATCTGCATGATGCGGGAGGTGTTCTGCACCCACGATCGCTGAGCAGGCGCCCCACACTAGGGGGCGGCAAGGCAGAAACTCGCGGACGGGCAGGCTACCGCCTCCCGTCTCGTCGTTCTAGCGCCGGCGAAAGGGCCGGCGGTGGCGAGGACGTATGGAACAACTCCTGGAATTTGCCGGCAACCACCCCCTACTGATCGGGGCGTTCGTCGTCGTATCGTCGGCACTAGTCTGGAATTTCATCAGCGAACCGGGCGGCAAATACGCAGTAGACCCGTTGGGTGCCACCGCACTGATCAACCATGAAGACGCAGTGATGCTGGACGTTCGATCGATGGCTGAGTTCAAGGACGGCCACATCATCAACGCCATCAATCTGCCGCTGAACGGCCTAAGCAACAATCTCAAGCAGCTTGAAAAGTTCCGCGACAGGCCGATCGTCGCAGTGTGTCGCTCAGGTTCGCGTTCCGGTTCGGCATGCAGTCTGCTGCGTAAGCATGGCTTCGAGAAAGCAAGAAATCTACGTGGTGGGATGATGGCCTGGGAAAGCGCCAGTCTGCCGGTGAAACGCAAATAATCCGCCCTGCAGGAGACTACTTTGAGCGACGAACAACCGACACAGCGCCAGTTTCTGGTGCAACGCATCTACACCAAGGACATTTCGTTCGAGGCACCGAATTCGCCGGCGATCTTCCAGGACAACTGGACGCCGGAGATCAAGGTCGGCCTGAGCAGCGAAACGCGCAGGCCGGGCAACGACAACCTGGAGGTGACGCTCAAGGTCAGCGTCGAGGCGAAGCACGAAGACAAGACGGTCTTCCTGGTCGAGGTGCAGCAGGGTGGACTGTTTCTCGCCCAGGGCTTCAGTGAACAAGAGATCGAGGCAGTGATCGGCGTCGCCGCACCCAATGTCCTGTTCCCCTACGTCCGCGAAGCAATCTCCGATCTGGTGACGCGCGGCAGCTTCCCGCAGTTCGTGCTGCAGCCGGTAAACTTCGAGGCGCTTTACGCGCAGCAGCGTCAAGCGAAGGTCGCCGAAGCGGCGGACGAATCCCCCGCCCACTGAGTTGAGTGTGCGGCCAGCCAGTATCGCCGTTCTGGGGGCCGGCTCCTGGGGAACGGCGCTCGCCATCCATCTGGCCCGCAACGGCTCCGCGGTCGCACTGTGGGGTCATACTACCGATCAGGTCGAAGCGCTACGGCGTGACCGGGAAAATCGCCACTACCTACCGGGGATCCCCTTCCCCGCCGCACTGACGCCGACTGGCGGCCTGGGCGGCGCATTGAATGACGCCGATGAAGTCCTGGTGGTAGTGCCCAGCCATGCGTTCGCCGAGGTCTGCACCCGGATAGCCGAACTGCGACCCGGTCTGGAGCGCCTGAGCTGGGCGACCAAGGGCTTCGATCCCGCCAGTGGCGAGTTGCTCAGCGAGGTGGCAGCAGTCTGTCTGCCTGGCTGCAGCCTGGCCGTGATCTCAGGCCCCACCTTCGCGGGAGAGGTCGCGCGCGGCCTGCCCACTGCGATCACAGTCGCCGCCGACAGCCCGGTGCATGCCGAACGCGTTGCGGCCTATCTACACGACGAAAACTTTCGCGCCTACACCAGCGACGATTTGATCGGCGTGCAGGTCGGCGGCGCGAGCAAGAACGTCATGGCCATTGCTGCCGGCATCTCCGACGGCCTCGGTTTCGGCGCCAATGCGCGCGCTGCATTGATCACCCGGGGCCTGCATGAGATCACCCTGCTCGGTCTGGCGCTGGGCGGCAGGCCCGAGACCTTCATGGGCCTGGCCGGACTCGGCGATCTCGCGCTGACCTGCACCGACGACCAGTCGCGCAACCGGCAGATGGGCCTGGCCCTCGCGCGTGGTCTGGATGTCGCGGCGGCGAAGCGCGAGATCGGCCAGGAAGTCGAGGGCGTGGCCACCGCGCGCGAGGTCCGCAGCAAGGCGCGCCTCCTCGGCGTGGAGATGCCGATCACCGAACAGACCTATCGAGTGCTTTTCCAGGGGCTCGAACCGTCAGCGGCGGTGCGCAATCTGCTCAGCCGTGGGGCCAAGCGCGAGTAGCCAAAGGTGTGCGCGACCGCGTAATCCCCGAGCTCATCAGAGACCGGTCTCAAAGCCAATGGCACTCACTTGGCAGACCCACAGGTATCGATCAGCGCGCCGGCGTGTTCGATTCTCGGGCGTCTGCCGCAGGGATGCGGCAGTTGAGCCTCCACGGAAGGATTCACGGCGTCCCGCGTGTCGAATGCGCCGAAGCGCGAGCACTTAGGCAAGTGCCATTGGTATTAACCGGCCGCCGTCCCGGTAATTCGCCACACCAGCCACCACAGCATCGGAGGCGGCAGCAGCGCGCAGGCGACCAGTAGCCAGGAAGACCATTGCAGCTGTCGGCCGCGGCGCCTAGCCGCAGGGCCCTCCAGTATCGCGGTATCCCTGATGACCTTTTGACCCGGCGGCGGATAGCGCTGCGCGCGAAGCGTCTCATCACCTACGCGCCATAGCCGGCGGCTCGCAAAGATCATCACGCTCGCCGGTATCAGGAGTGTCGCGATCAGCAGATTGGTACGCATTACCGCGTGGGCCGGGTCGTCGATCACCCATTGTGCGATGTCGTCAAAGCGACTGAAAAAGGCCGCACCCAGCAGCGTCGCGCCGGCGAGCAACACCAATACGCGGCGGCGTTCGCCAGGGTCTGCCGGTTGTATCGGTGATCTCGCGGTCATGCCAGAGGGACGCGTGCCAGCGCCGGATGGGGAGCGCGCCGAGGGTCTCAGTCGGCCGCAGCGAAGCGATTCTCGACCAGAACATCGGCCAAGGGGAGCTGTCCCGGTCGCGGCCATGGGTCTTTGATCCCCTTACCGATCGCCAGCATGAAGGCGATATCGTAATCTTCGGGCAGCCCGATGATCTCCCCGACCTTCGTGTAGTCGAAACCGTCCATCGGGCAGCTTTCGTACCCCAGCTGCTGCGCTACCAACATCAGATTCTGCGCGACCAGGCCGCAGGAACGCATGCCCTCATCGCGCGCTATCTGAGGTTTGTCGCGGTAGTAATCGGCGATCGCGGGGACGAGGAAATCCTGCACCTCCTGCGGTGCCAGCCGCCAGTAGCGGTTGGGGTCTTTCTCCCAGGCCTTGCAGTCGAAACACAAGACCAGCAGCTCCGAGGCATCTTCGACCTGGGCCTGATCCCAGGCGGCGGCGCGAATTGCCTTACGCCGGGCGGCATCGGTGACCCTTAGGAAACGCCAGTTCTGGATATTGAAGGCGGTTGGCGACAGCAGCGCGTGCTCCATCAGGGTTGCGAATTCCCCGTCCGAAAGGCGGTGGTGCGGATCGAACCATTTAACCGCACGGCGTCTCTCTACGGCATCGGTGACGGTCATCGTCGATTTCCTCGTGAATGGCGAAACGGACCGGGGTGAGTTTCACCCCGGGTTCAGATCGCAAGTTTCGACGGGCCGCTGCGGGGTTCAACCGCGTTTCGCGGGGGGATACCCGGCTGGTAATCTCACCAGTCGCCGCGATGCCGGTGAGATTTCCAGGCTTGGTTTCTTCGTTTCCGGGACGATCGAGAGCTTGACTTGGAGCCAACTCCAGCTATAAAAGTAAGGGGTGAGAGTAACAGAGGCGACATTTCACGATGGGTCTGCGCATCGGAGACGCCTGCGCTGCAACCGGTCTTTCCGCAGATACGCTGCGCTTTTACGAGCGTATCGGGCTGCTCGACCGGGTGCCGCGGAACGCAGGTGGCCAACGGCGCTACCGCGCTGGCGATATTGCGAGACTGCGGTTTGTACAACGTGCCCAGGCGATGGATTTCAGCCTTGAGGAAATCGGACAGCTGCTGGAGATGCGTGAGACCGGGGGTGATGTGCGGTCCGATGTGCGCGCGCTGACCGAAGTACGGTTGGCGGATGTGGAAAAACGCATCGCGACCCTGGTCCAGCTGCGCGATGAACTGGCCGAGTTGATTGCCGCATGCCGGGAAAGTGAACACGACTGTCCAATCATCAGTCGAATGGACGGCAGCTGTTGCGGGCCAACAGCGGAGGGTGAGCGACAATGAGCTATACGATCGCGGTGGAAAACATCAAATGCGGTGGCTGCGCGAACAGCATCCGCACGAAGCTGTTGTCGCAGGCGCTGGTTCAGGCGGTGGATGTCGACATCCAGCACGGCCAGGTCCGGGTCGAAGGCGACCCGGAAACGCGCGAGAAGGTGACGATGGCACTGGCCAGCATGGGCTATCCGGAGACGGGTTCCGTGGAGGGGATGCGGGCCGCGGCGGCCAAGGCGAAGTCTTTCGTCAGCTGCGCCATCGGCCGGATCGACAACGCGACCCAGCAGCGGTGAACCCGATCGGCCGGCCAGCCGGTCGCCAGCGGATGAATGGACACACATAGCGAAGGATGCAGGCGCGAGCTATACAACCATTACGGTCATGGCGAGGCGCCCGGGCACTGCCCCTGGTGTTGTCGTTGCTGCTCGCGCTGGCACCGCTACTGTCCCTGGCAGAGACCCTGCCGAGTCAGGCGGGCGCCGGCGACAACATGCCGTGCCACGAGACAATGACCGCTGCCACCGAGCTCGCGGCGACGCCTGAGGCATGCCCGCATTGTCCCGAAGGTGCGCCGGCCTCACAGTGCCATTGCTGCGGCGGCGCGGGATCACCCGGCGTCGCCACCTTCTGTGTAATCTCTCACTCTCCTTCAGAAACCGCCGAAATGCATCTGATCGCGTGGGCGGATGCGCTGCGCTGCGCACCCGTCGACCGCCGTTTCCGGCCGCCCATCCAGACCAGCTGATCGATTACCGCGCCTTCGGGGTCGGGCCGACGAACGGCCCTGCCTCGACCTGTGACCGCTCTTTCGATAGGATGTAGAAATAGTGAATACTTACATACAACGCCGCCTTTTGCTGCTGGCGGGCGTGCTGGCGCTGCTGGTGGCGGGCTGTATGCCCTCGGATCCCGCGCCCAGCGAATCGGTCGCCGCGGCCAGCGACGACAGCGCGCTTGAACACGCCCAAAAGCACCTAAATCCCAAGTACGTGTGCCCGATGCACCCGCAGATCGTGCGCGACGAGGAAGGCAGCTGCCCGATCTGCGGCATGGACCTGGTGGCCAAGACGATCGACGCAAATCCGGGGCAAGACCTCAAGCACGAGCCGATGAGCGCCGGTGTCGATGACACCGCGCTGGAGCATGCAGTAAAGCACCTGGACCCGAAGTACGTCTGTCCAATGCACCCGCAGATCGTGCGCGACGAGGAAGGCAGTTGCCCGATTTGCGGCATGGATCTGGTGGCGAAGATGATCGACGCCGGCACCGACAAGTACCCGACCGTATCGATCAGCAACGCAGTGATCAATAGCATGGGCGTGCGCACCCAGCCGGCGCGGAATACGACCCTGTGGAAGTACATCCAGACCGTCGGCCGAATCGACTACGACGAGACCCGCCTGGCCCACGTCCACCCGCGCGCCGCCGGCTGGATGGAGCAACTCGACCTGCGCGCCGAGGGTGACCCGATAAAGAGGGGGCAATTGATCGGCAGGCTCTACTCGGAAGAGATCCTCTCGGCTCAGGTCGATTTTCTGATCGCCCTCGACAAGGCAAGCAGCGAGGCGCGGATCGAAAAGGCGCGCAACCGCCTGCGCCTGCTCGGCGTCACCGAGGGCACGATATCCGCGATCCGCAAGAGGGGCGAGTCGATCAACGCGGTACCGATTGTATCGAATGCCGATGGGGTCGTGACCATGCTCGGCGCGCGCAAGGGCATGTACGTCACACCGGAGATGGAGATCCTCACGATCGCCGATCTCAGTCGCATCTGGGTGCTAGTCGACGTCTACGAACACCAGATCGACTGGCTGGCCGAAGGGGTGACCGCGGAAATCAGAGTGCCTGCCTACCCCGGCCGGGTCTGGGAGGGAGAAGTCGAGTACATCTACCCCGAACTCGACCCCAGATCGCGCACACTCAAGGTCCGGCTAGCCTTTGAGAACCCGGATGGCATCCTCAAGGCCAACATGTTCGCTGATGTCGTAATCTACGGTGGCCCAAAGCGCGAGGTGCTCGCGGTGCCGGCCGAGGCGATCATCGAGACGGGGCGCCGCAGCAGCGTGGTGCTGGCCATGCGTGGCGGTCGTTTCAAGCCGGTCGATGTCGTCACCGGCATGGCCAGCAACGGCCTGGTCGAGATCCTCAGCGGTATCGATGCCGGCGACGAGGTGGTGGTCTCGGGGCAGTTCCTGATCGACTCCGAGTCGAGCCTGCAGGCCAGCTTCCTGCGCATGGAGGAGTCGGAACCGGCCCCCGCCATGGGAGACATGGACACGCAGCGCACCAACTGAGGCCAGAGATATGTTGAAAAACCTCATTTCCTGGTCGGTGCACAACCGCTTTCTGGTGCTGCTCGCCGCGGTCGTCATCACCGGCTGGGGCTGGGTGGCGCTGCACAAGACCCCGCTCGACGCGATTCCTGACCTGTCTGACGTGCAGGTCATCATACGCACCAATTTTCCTGGACAGGCCCCGCGTGTGGTCGAGGAACAGGTCACCTATCCGATCACCACCACGATGCTGTCGGTACCCCGGGCCCAGGTGGTGCGCGGCTACTCGTTCTTCGGCGATAGCTATGTGTACGTCATCTTCGAAGACGGCACAGATCTCTACTGGGCGCGTGCGCGCGTGCTCGAGTATCTCAACCAGGCTGCAGCCGACCTGCCCGAGGGTGTGCAGCCGCGGCTCGGGCCGGATGCGACCGGGGTCGGGTGGGTATACAACTACGCGCTGGTCGATCGCACCGGCGGCCACGACCTGGCCGAACTCCGCAGCCTTCAGGACTGGTTCCTGAAATACGAGTTGCAGACGGTGCCGGGCGTATCCGAAGTGGCCACGGTCGGGGGCATGGTGCGCCAGTATCAGGTGGTGGTCGACCCTGAAAAGCTACGCGCCTTCGGGATCACGCTGGCCCGGGTATCGGCGGCCATCCGCGCGGCGAATCGCGAGGTAGGCGGCTCGGTGCTGGAACTGGCCGAGGCCGAGTACATGGTGCGCACGCGCGGCTACCTACGCGGGGTCAAGGACCTGGAGCATATCCCGGTCATGGTCACCGAACAGGGCACACCGGTGCTGCTGCGAGATATCGCGCGGGTGCAGATAGGCCCGGAGATGCGGCGGGTGATCGCGGATCTGGACGGCGAGGGCGAGGTCACCGGCGGCATCGTGGTAATGCGCTACGGCGAGAACGCGCTGGCGACCATCGAGCGCGTCAAAGAGAAACTGGAGCAGCTGCGCCAAGGCCTGCCACCCGGCGTAGAGATCATCGAGACCTACGATCGCTCGGCGTTGATCGATCGCGCGGTTAATAATCTGCAGGAAAAGCTGATCGAGGAATTCATCGTGGTCGCGCTGGTCTGCCTGGCATTCCTGTTCCATCTGCGCTCCGCGTTCGTCGCGATCGTGACGCTGCCGCTCGGCATCCTGGCCGCGTTCATCGTGATGCAGCACCAGGGGATCAATGCCAATATCATGTCGCTTGGCGGCATCGCGATCGCCATCGGGGCAATGGTCGATGCAGCGATCGTGATGATCGAGAACGCCCATAAGCACCTGGAGCGCTACCGCCATGACTACGGGCATGCACCCAAAGGCGCCGATCATTGGCAGGTAATCACTACGGCGGCCTCGGAGGTAGGACCGGCACTGTTCTTCTCGCTGCTGATCATAACGCTGAGCTTCCTGCCGGTGTTCACGCTCGAGGCCCAGGAAGGCCGGCTGTTCGCACCGCTGGCCTTCACCAAGACCTACGCGATGGCCGCCTCGGCCGGCCTGGCCGTCACGCTGGTGCCGGTGCTGATGGGCTACCTCATCCGCGGGCGCATCCCGGACGAGAAGAAGAACCCACTGAACCGGTTCCTCATCTGGCTCTACCGCCCGCTGCTCGCCGCAGTGATGCGCGCGCCAAAATCGACCCTGCTGGTCGCCGCGCTGGCCGTACTAAGCCTGGTAATCCCGGTGGCCGGGATCAGCGGCTTTCTGGCGCCGTTGAAGTGGCCGTTCCAGATCGCCGAGCTAGTCACCGGCGAGCCACGAGCGACAGTCCAGCGCGTCGAACAGTTGCAGAAGTCTCTCGCCCAAGACTGGAAACGGACCTTTCGCGACACCCCGTGGCTGGCGCGCTTCGCCAATGGTCTGGGCTCGGAATTCATGCCCGAGCTCGACGAGGGCGACCTCATGTACATGCCGACGACGCTGCCAGGCCTGTCGATCGGCAAGGCCCAGGAGCTGCTTCAACAGACCGATCGATTGATCAGGAAGACGCCGGAGGTGGACCGTGTCTTCGGCAAGATCGGACGTGCCGACACCGCAACCGACCCGGCGCCGTTGACCATGATCGAGACGGTCATCCAGCTCAAGCCGCGCGATCAGTGGCGACCGGGCATGACCACGCAGAAGATCATCGAAGAGCTGGATGCAACGGTGAGCTACCCCGGCGTGACCAATGCCTGGGTGATGCCGATCAAGACGCGCATCGACATGCTCGCTACCGGGATCAAGACGCCGGTCGGTATCAAGGTCGCGGGCCCCGATCTGGCCGAGATCGAACGCATCGGGCGGGCGATCGAGAAGGTGGTGATGACCGTCCCGGGCACCACCTCGGCCTATTCGGAACGGGTCGCCGGCGGCCGCTACATAGACATCGTGCCCGACCGCATCGCCGCCGCGCGCTACGGACTCAACATCGATGATCTCAACCAAGTCATCGCGGCCGCGGTCGGCGGCATCAATATCACCCAGACGGTAGAGGGCCTGGAACGCTACCCTGTAAACCTGCGCTTCCCGCGCGAGCGTCGCGACGATCTGCAGAAGCTGCGCGAACTGCCGCTGGTCACCCCCAGTGGCGCACAGATCCCGCTGGCACAGATCGCCGAGGTGTCCATCGTCGACGGTCCACCGATGCTCAAGAGCGAGAACGGGCGCCTCAACGGCTGGACCTTCGTCGACATCCGCGACGTCGACCTCGGCAGCTATGTGGCTGCAGCCCAGCAGGCGGTGCGCGAGCAGGTCACGCTGCCGGCCGGTTACTCCATCACCTGGTCAGGTCAGTACGAATACATGCTGCGCGCCCAGGCCCGGCTTAACCAGGTCGTCCCGCTGACGCTGTTGATCATCTTCGTCCTGCTCTATCTGACCTTCCGGCATGCCGGCCAGGCGCTGATCGTCATGGCCTCGCTGCCCTTTGCGCTGGTCGGCGGCTTCTGGCTCATCTTCCTGCTCGATTTCAACCTCTCGGTCGCCGTCGGCGTAGGGTTCATCGCCCTGACCGGAGTCGCCGCCGAGTTCGGCGTCATCATGCTGATCTACCTGGACAATGCGCTGCGCGATCATGAGCGCAAAGGCCCATTGACGCCCGCCGCCCTGCGCGCAGCGATCATGGAGGGCGCCGTTCTGCGGGTCAGACCCAAGGCGATGACGGTCGCGGTAATCGTCGCCGGCCTGCTGCCGATCTTCCTCGGCACCGGGACCGGGTCGGAGGTGATGAGCCGGATTGCAGCGCCGATGATTGGTGGCATGATTACTGCGCCGCTGCTGTCGCTGTTCGTCATCCCAGTGATCTACCTGATTTGGCGGGGCCGGGACTTGCAGGCAGAGGCTACCGAGACGGGCATCCCAGGAGCAGCAGACGGCGTGCCCGTGACACGAACCACCAACTAGAGGCAAAACCTATGTACGGATTTCAAGCCCACCCGACCGGCAGTTTCGATGCCGTCGTCGACAAGGTGACAGCAGCACTCAAGACGGAGGGCTTCGGGGTGCTCAGCGATATCGACGTCGCGGCGACCTTCAAGGCCAAACTCGATGTCGACCGTCGCCCTTACCGCATCCTCGGTGCCTGCAACCCGGTGCTGGCCAATCGTGCGATCGCTGCCGACCCCGATATCGGCCTGTTGCTGCCCTGCAACGTCGTCGTACGCGAGGAGGAGGACGGCCAGGTCAGCGTAGTCTTTATGGACCCGGTCGCTGTGCTCGATCTGGTGCAGCGGCCTGAGGTGTCACAACTGGCCGGCGAAGTGCGCGAACGCCTGCAGCGGGTGCAGCGACAGCTCAGCGAATGAGTTCAGGCATCCCCGCGGTGCCGATCGATGCGCAGCGGATACTGGAATTTTGGTTTGCGGATGGCATGGCCGAGCGCTGGTTTCACGCCACGGCCGCGCTCGACGACGAAATACGCAGATGTTTCGAACCAAGCTGGCGACGTGCCGCGGTGGGTGAATTCGATCATTGGGCGGTAACTGCGGACGGTGCGCTGGCCCTGATCATCCTGCTCGATCAGTTTCCGCTGAACATGTTTCGCGGGCATGCCGCGGCATTTGCCTCTGAGGCCAAGGCGATCGCTATCGCCGGGGATGCGATCACCCGTGGCCTGGATCAGTATCTCGACCGAGCGCGGCTAGCCTTCTTCTACCTTCCCTTGATGCACAGCGAGGATCTGGCACACCAGGACGAATCGGTGCGGCTTTTCGAACAGGCTGGACTGGCGTCGAACGCGCGTTTCGCGCGCCATCACCGCGATCTGATTCGGCGCTTCGGGCGCTTTCCTCATCGCAATGGGCTGCTCGGGCGAACCAGCACCGCCGATGAACTGGCCTATCTGGCGTCGCCAGAGGCATTTTCCGGCTGACCCCCGGCTACCCAAAGCCCACCCAATAATCCCGCCGACCGACACCCGACGCGCCACGAACACATCAATCCTTGAGGATAAACGTGACCTTCAGGTTGACCCGATATCCTTCGATCTTGTCGTTCTTGACAACGACCTGCTGGCTTTGCACCCAGGCGGAGGTCACCCCGTGGAGTGTCTTAGTGGCGCGCTTGACGCCTTTGGAGACGGCATCTTCAAAGCTGTTCTTGGATGTTGCAATAATCTCGGTAACTCTGGCGACGGACATTGGCGTTCTCCCGGGCAGTTTGTTGTCTTAACCTCTTTTGGATAGTGTAGCGTCTCGTTACGATCAGCGACACTGCCCGTGCTTCCCGATTCCCTCAGCCATGCGATCCTCGGCAGCCCGACTGACAGGCTGGCACAGGGTATCGCCGCCGCATTCAAGGATATTCCAGCGCACAGCCTGCCGCTGCAGGGTTGCTGCCATCAGGGTGGTGCAATCGACGACGGTGCCGTCGAGATCAGTGTGGTGTCGGTGCGCGCTGATGCGCAGCAGATACGTGCCGAGCTCGACGTCTTTTTCACAGAAGTGGTCGGCGGCTGCAGCTGCAGCGACGACCCGGTAGGGTATCCGATGTGCTGCCGGATGCGATTGCGCATCGATCGGACGACAGCTGAGAGCCGGCTCGAGGTCCTCGACGGCTGACCGCGCACCGCGCCGCGTTCAGGCGCGCTTCTGATACGCCTTCTGTGCCAGCTGCAGGAAGGTCTCTGCCGCCACCGGCCTGCCGAAGAGAAAGCCCTGCAGCGAACGGCAGCCGTGCGAGACCAGCCACGCTCGCTGTTCAGCGGTCTCCACACCCTCAGCAATGACGCCATTGCCCAGGCGTTCACCCAGCTCGAGGATGGCCCCGACCAGGGCGCAGTCTCGCGCGTTGTGAGGGATATCGTCGATAAAGGATTTATCGATCTTGATGACATCCACCGGCAAGCGCTTCAGATAAGACAAGGAGGAGAAGCCGGTGCCGAAGTCGTCCAGTGCAATCTTGACGCCCAGGTCTTTCAGCACCGCAAGCAGCTGCTCCGCGCGTTCGGCGTTCTCGAGCAAGATGCTTTCGGTAATCTCCAGGTCGAGCAGCGACGGTGGAAGACCTGACTCGGCCAGCAGGGCCTGTACCTGGGCCACAAAACCATCTTGCTTGAGCTGATGGGCCGAGATGTTGACATGCATGCTCACCGGGTAGTCGACCTGCGCCTGCCAGCGCACCGCTACCCGCAGCGCCTCGCGCAATACACGCTCGCCGATCGGATTGATCAGGCCACTCTGCTCGGCGACCTCGATGAAGCCGCCAGGCCCCAACAGCCCCTTCTCCGGATGGTGCCATCGCACCAGGGCCTCGGCGGCGACGATGCGTCCATCCTGGGCATCCACGATCGGCTGGAAATGCACCTCGAACTGTTCGCGCTGCACCGCCTGACGGAGTTCGTCACGCAACGCCAGCAGATCACCGACCGCGGACGACATGGCGGCATCATAGAAGGCATAGTGGTTTGGGCCGCGTGATTTCGCCGCATACATGGCGGTGTCGGCGTGTTTCAGCAGTGTATGGATGTCGTCGCCATCGCGCGGGTAGGCCACAACACCGCAGCTCCATGTAACGTAGGTCTCATACTCGCCGATACTGTAGTAGCGACCAACGCAGGTAAACAGGCGCTCGATGACGCGTTCAATACGGATACTTCCTTCATAGTCCTCGATCACGACGACGAATTCGTCGCCGCCCAGGCGCGAGACGGTATCGCTGGCGCGGACCACTGCCTGCATGGCGTCGGCAACCTGGGTCAGAAGATAGTCGCCGTACTCATGGCCGAAGCTGTCGTTGATGGAGCTGAAACCATCCAGATCTATGAAGGCGATCGCCACTTCACTGTCGGTGCGGCGTGCGCGCGCCAGCGTCTGCTCCACATGGGTGTGCAGATAGGCCCGATTGGGCAGTCCGGTGAGCACATCGTGAGTGGCCATGAACTCGGCGTGATCGCGCTGCGCCTCGAGTTCGATATTCGCTGAGGCCAGGCGTTCGATCATGACCATAAAGAACTTTGGCATCAGGACCAGTCCGGTCATCAGGCCGATATAAGTGGCGGGTTGCGCCCACAAAAAACCGCTGGACGCCATCGCGCCGCTAAAGCCGAGCAGGCCGAACAGCGTGGCAACCTGCATATAGTGCTGTCCGTAGCGCAGGCCGTTGCCGATCATCACCCAGAGAAACAGGGGATAAAAGGCGACGCCGGCCGCGGAAAAGTGTGCGGTCAGGTAGCTGGCGACACCGAGGTCCAGCAGGATCACCAGATAGCGTCGCCACAGATAGTCTTGCTTGTGCCGCGAAACGAACGAGAGATACAAGACACTGGCCAGCAGGTAGGCCAGCGCGAGCAGGAACGGGAGTTCACTGTGGTCAAACTGGCGGGCGGCAAACAGCAGCAGTGTGCCAAGCGCAGCCAGCACGATGCGGGTAACGGCCTGACCCTGCTCTTCGGTGATATCAGGCTGCGGCCGCAACAGCAGCGACTGCCAGAAGCCCCGCCGGGCGCCGGTAGCGCTGGCCCAGCAGCGATCCCCGCCCCCTGATGGCGCTTTGTGCACCGCGGATTCTGCTAATGCATCGGCAGGTTGTTGCATTGCGTTCCCATCGGCAGGTTCCCGCGACCTTTTTCGCCCCACGCATCCTCAGGAGGACATCGGCGGCAGGTGGGGTTACTTGATTCGCTGGGTAGTGCAGAACTAGCCGCCACCGACGAAATCGTGCTGGCGCCAGGCCTCGTAGACCAGGATGGCGACGCTGTTCGACAGATTCAGGCTGCGCTGGCCAGGGCGCATCGGCAGCCGGATCCGGCGCGCGGGGACGAGCTGATCGAGCATGGCCTGCGGCAGGCCGCGGGTCTCGGGCCCGAACACGAATGCATCCCCTGCACGGTAGGTCACCCGATCGTAGCGTTCCGCCCCACGGGTTGAGACACCAAACCATCGCACAGGCGCAACGTCGGCGAGAAAGGCGTCGAAGTGATCATGTTGCCGCAGCTGAGCGTATTCCCGGTAATCGAGACCCGCGCGCCGCAGGCGCCGGTCGTCGATCGCAAATCCCAGCGGATGTATCAGATGCAGTGTACTGCCGGTGTTGGCACACAAGCGTATGATATTGCCTGTATTGGGCGGTATCTCCGGCTGATACAAGACGACGTGAAACAATGCGGGCCTCTGCTGATCCCAGGGTGTGTGCGCCGATCGGGCGAGCGCTGCGGGCGCAATGCGCAGTCTACTCGAGGGCAGGCTCCGCAAGCGGCCAGCGGTTAAACTCGGACGGGCTATCCGCAGCGGCTTAACAGGGGACGCATCTTCGATGGCTGACACTGACCCCCGTCTTACCGTGGATTTTTGCGGTCTGTCCTTTGCGACGCCCCTGGTGCTGCTGTCCGGCTGCGTGGGATTCGGCGAGGAATATACGCGCGTGCAGGGCTTCTCCAACCGCGACGCCGGTGCCGTCTGCCTCAAGGGCACGACCGGCGCGCCGCGCCTCGGCAACCCGCCACACCGTATCTATGAGACGCCGGACGGAATGCTCAATGCCATCGGTCTGCAGAATCCGGGCGTCGGCAAGGTCGTCGACACTATTCTGCCGACCCTGGACTTCGATGAAACCCGCTTTATCGCCAACGTCTCCGGATCGACGGTCGAGGAATACATCGCGGTCACACGGTATTTCGACGATTCGCCGATTGATGCCATAGAGATCAACATCTCCTGCCCGAACGTCAAAGAGGGCGGGGTGGCCTTCGGCAATGATCCGGCGATGTCCGCACGCGTGGTCGAGGCGTGCCGGGCCGTCACGCGCAAACCGCTGATCACCAAGCTGTCACCGAACCAGACCGACATCGCTGAGAATGCGCGGCGCTGTATCGACGCGGGCAGCGACGCCTTTGCCGTCATCAACACCCTGATGGGTATGGCGATCGACATCGAGGCACGCACGCCCTACATCGGGAACAATCAAGGCGGTCTGTCCGGTCCGGCGATCAAGCCGATCGCCCTGCTCAAGGTGCATCAGGTCTACCAGGTCACCAAGGCGCACGGTATTCCGATCATCGGCCAGGGCGGGGTGACGTCGCCCGACGACGCGATCGAGTTCCTGCTGGCGGGCGCCACCGCGGTCGGCGTCGGCACCGCCCTGTTCTACGACCCCTTGGTTCTGCCCAAGATAAACCAAGGCATCATCGCTTACCTCGATCGCCATGAACTGGCTCACGTCGGCCAAATCAGCGGCGCGCTGCGCCCGAACTCGCCCGAGGGAACACCACTGTGCGACTGTTGATAGTCCAAGCAACGGACGCTTCCTTCGAACATTAGCAATGGGTTAAACTCGCCAGACGCGCCTCCTGCGGGCGCAGAGGACTCTCAACTGAATCTGGAGAGAAATGATGAGTGATATCGAGGCCCTTAAGGCAGAGAAAGCGAAGTTGATCACTGAGATGCTGGACATGCAGAAGCAGTTCATCGACATTGAACACGACCACGGCATTTCCGGTAAAGATTACTACTATTCGCAAGAAGGTCTGCTGAAAGACTACCGCGAGGTCTATATGAAGAAGGCCATGCGCGTGGTGGAACTGTCGCATCAGATCGTGGGTTCTTCCGCGCTCTGAGATCAGGCTTGACGTCTGAAAGACCCGCCTCCGGCGGGTTTTTTTGTGTCCGGAATCTCTCAAGACCTGGGGCCGCCCGCCGATGTTCAAGGAACAAGAAGCACCATCCGGCCAGGACCAACATGACCGAAACCAACGAACACCCGTCTGCCGCTGAATTGCGCAACCTCAGCACCCTGCGAGAGATGTCGACGGACGATCTCATGGCGCTCAGCCAGCAATTGCTGGTGTGCGAAGAGCCAAAGGGGACCGTGCTCCTGCAGCATGGGGCGACCGAGGACGACTCCCTGTATCTGCTCGAGGGCAGCTGTCGCCTGGTGGCCGAGGACGGCAAGATCAAGCTCGTCAAACATACCGACGCCTCTGCCCATGCCCCGCTGGCACGCCTCCGTCCGAGCCACTACCGCGTGGTTGCGGAGACCAAGGTGCGTTTCCTGCGCATCGACAATGCACTGCTAAAGGAGGTCCGCAGGGATATGGAACAGAGTTCCGCACTGTCGCTGGGGGCCTACGAGGTGGAAGAAGAAGACGATCTTGGGCAGATGGGCGCTGAGAACCATCTGACCCTGCAGATCTATGAAGATCTCAATAGCGGAAAACTGCTGCTGCCCAGCCTCCCGCATGTCGCTATTCGAATCGGGGAGGCCGTCCAGGACGAGCACAGCGACGCGCGCCGGATTGCGGGGCTCATAGAGACAGACCCGGCGATCGCAGCGAAACTCCTAAAGGCCGCGAATAGCGCCCGCTATGGCGGTGTTTCGCGGATCGGTACCGTGGCCGAGGCGGTCGCGCGCCTGGGTATGCACGACACCGAGATGTTGGTCATTGCGTTCGCGCTACGGGAGCTGTTTCGGACCAACGACAAGAAACTGGAACAACGCATGTTCGCGTTGTGGGAGCACAGTCGGCGGATTGCCGCACTCGCTCAGGTCCTGGCCGACAAAGTCGGCGGTTTCAACGCGCATGAGGCGCTACTCGCCGGACTGATTCACGATATCGGTAGCGTAGCCGTGCTCGGTTACGCGCGTGGCCTGCCCGAGGTGGTCAGCAATCCTCCGGCGCTGGAATCCAGCCTCAACGCCCTACGCAGCCAGCTCAGCGGCATGATCCTATCGCAGTGGCGCCTGCCGGATGGCCTGGTCGCCGCCGCCAAAGAGGCAGAGAACTGGTATCGCGACCAGCGCGGTCCCGCCGACTATGCCGATCTGGTGATCGTTGCCCAGCTGCACGAAGGGATCGGGGGCGACGTAGATCCCGCGCAGGTCCCGGCACTGGGGCGTATGGGGCTGACGCCGGCCGATATCGACCGTGGGCTGGAGCTGCTGCACCAAAACCATGAGGAGGTCGCCGCAGCCAGGCGGCTGCTCGCCGGCTGAACGGCCGACGCGGCGCAGCGCGGCCGATGGCCAAAGCCTCCCAGAAAGGCTAACATCCCGCTCCTGGTCACGCAGTCCCTGCGCCGCCGTCAAGGGATATTGGATGTCTCTGGGAAGCAAAACTTCACTGCACGATGTACTGCGCGGCATGTCTCATGTCGCCGATCTGGACGACAACCAGCTCGATGAACTCGCTCAGTCGGCTAATCTTCGGCATGCCGCACCCGGTACGCAGCTGCTGGCAATCGGCAGCGACGATACGCGCCTGCTGTTCCTGCTGCAGGGAACTCTCGAGCTGCTCGCCGCAGACGGTGCCGTGCGTGTCGTGCACGACACCGACCGGGCCGCGCAAGACCCCATCTCGCGTCTGCGGCCATCGCGCTATCAGGTCACTGCATTGACCGACGTACGCTATCTGTTACTCGAACAACAGGCGCTCGAACGTCTCGCCAAGCCTTGCGCGACTTCCAGCATGCTTATCGAAGAGATCGGCGTTATCGAGGCCTCGCCAGCGTCGAACAATGCCGATACGGACCACCCGGTGCTGTTCGACGTATTCATCGACCTCCATCGAGACCGCATCGTCGTACCCTCTGACCCCGTGGTGGCGATTCAGATCGGTCGCGCCTTACAGCAGCTGGTCGATGACCCGCGCCGCCTGGCAAGCACGCTGGCGATCTGTCCAGCACTTTCTCTCAAGGTCCTGCGCGCGGCGATGGCAACCGGGCGCGACGCAAATTCGATTCGCAGCACCCGGATGGCCGTAAAGCGCCTCGGCACTGAACAGACCTTGGGCCTGACCGTAAACTGCGTGCTGCGCGAATCGTTGCGGAGTAATTCTGCGGTGGTCCGCGATCGATTGCGCGATTGGTGGCAACGAACCATGCAGATCGCAGCGATCAGTCGCTCCCTGGCTCGTGTAAGTGAACGTTTCGATCCCGAGTATGCGGCACTCATAGGACTCCTGCACAGCATCGCCGAACCCGTGCTGCTGGGGTACGCGGATCAACACGAGGATCTCGCACAGGCTAAGACGCTGGATGATGTCCTGCACGCGAGCCGGCAGGATCTGGGCCGGATACTCCTGACCTATTGGGGGATGCCGCACGAAATCGTGGAAGCGGCGCACCTGTGCAACGATTGGAAACGCGACCATCCCGGCGAGGCCGACTATACCGATATCCTGCTGGTCGCCCAGTGGCACGCGGTGGCTGGCGACGAGCGTCATCGGCAACCACCTCCATCCCATGAGATATCAGCATTTGACCGCCTTGGCGTTCGACAGGCCTCACCCAGGCTCAGCCAGCATATCGCTGATACCGCGCTGGAGATCGGCAAACGCGCGGACGAGTTGCTGTCGGGTTGAGTGATGCCCCTTGCGGCCGCGTTGCCGGCGCCCTGACGCCGTTTATTCGGGGCGCAGATGCTCCATGTATTTGGGGACGTCGACCATATCGAGGCGTACTGCATTCGCAGTAACCCTGATCAACTCGCCGCCAACGCTCAGCGCACAATGTGCATGGCCGCGGCTGTTCAGTGGGACCGGCACCATATCACGATAGGTGAAGACATTTTCACCGACATCCCCACCGCTGCATGCGGCCGGTAACGCCGGTAGCGGATGCGTTTCATCGAGCGCCGCGCCCTCGAAGACCAGCGCACCGTTCTGCCACCAGCGTGTGCGTTCCGACGAGCCGGTCATGCTTTTCACCAGATAGGCGGGCGCAAACTCAATCCGGATGGTGTCGTCTTGTACTTTCACCGCACTAATCTGCGATCCCGGTAGTTCGATGCTTGTGCTGTCCATTCCGTGTATTCCTGCGCTCCCGATTCGCGCGTGATTCCCGGCCGGGCCCTTTCACTGCGGTGGCTTGCGTCCTTATCGGGCGCGGGCCTTGCTTCGCAACTGCGCCGATAATGCACATGGCTGGCAGTCGGGGCGTGAGATGCGACGCAGTCACTGGCTTCGATCATCAGATGATGAACCCGCGTTATCAGCCCGCCTCGCGGTGCTCGTCCTCCAGACCGAGCTCCTTGATCTTGCGCGTAAGAGTGTTGCGACCCCAACCCAACAGGCGGGCCGCATCCTGCTTTCGACCGCCGGTGAACGCGAGCGCGGTCTCGATCATAATGGTCTCGAACTCCGGCATCGCCTGATCGAGCAATCCGACCTTTTCCGCGCTGAGGCTATTGCGAACCCAGGTGCGCAACGCCATACGCCAGTCGCCTTCATTATCCTCCGCGATCTGTTCGCGATGCAGCTCCGGCGGCAGATCTTCGCAATGGATCTCGCGACCCGAGGCCATTACTGTGAGCCAGCGCGCGGTATTCTCGAGCTGACGCACGTTGCCGCGCCATTCCAACGACTGCAATTCAGCGACCGTTTCAGGCAGCAGTATCTTTACTTCGACGCCGAGTTCCCGCGCGGCGAGTTTGAGGAAGTGCTCCATCAGCAGCGGGATATCCGCACGCCGCTCGCGCAGCGCGGGGAGATGGATTCGGATGACGTTCAGGCGGTGAAACAGATCCTCCCGGAATCGCCCATCCAGTACCAGCTGCTCCAAATCCTGATGTGTGGCCGCGATGATTCTTACGTCGGCCTTGACCGGCTCATGGCCGCCGACGCGGTAGAACTCGCCGTCCGACAGCACCCGCAACAGGCGCGTCTGCAGATCGGAGGGCATGTCGCCTATCTCGTCCAGAAAGAGTGTGCCGTAGTTTGCCTGTTCGAATCGCCCGATGCGCCTTGCCTGCGCGCCTGTAAAAGAACCCTTCTCATGACCGAACAGCTCGGACTCGAGCAGATCATGCGGTATCGCTGCCATGTTCAGCGCGATGAAGGGTCCGTTGGCGCGCGGGCTGTGCTTGTGCAGCGCATCCGCTACCAGCTCCTTGCCGGTTCCAGACTCCCCATTGATCAGCACCGTGATATTCGATCGCGCCAGGCGCCCGATCGCGCGGAAGACCTCCTGCATCGCTGGGGCGGCACCAATTATCTCTGTTGCCGCCACGGTCTGGTGCTCGGCGCTCGCCCGCGCCTCCCGGCGCAGTTTGCAGGCTCGCTGCACCTGATCGACGGCCTCCTCGATGTCGAACGGTTTTGGCAAGTATTCGAAGGCACCGCTGTGGTAGGCGGATACCGCACTGTCGAGATCCGAGTGGGCGGTCATCATTACCACCGGCAGCTCAGGGTGTTTTTGTTTGATTCTCTCGAGGAGCGCGAAGCCGTCCATGCCGGGCATCCGCACATCCGAGATGATGGCCTCCGGCTCGCCACGCTCCAGGGCCTCCATCACGCCATTGGCATTGGAAAATGTGGTGACCTGCATGCCTGCCTTGGTCAGCGCCTTCTCCAGCACCCATCGGATGGAGCGATCATCGTCGATGACCCACACCTCGTTCATCTCAGTCATGAGATTCGCCCTCCTGGCGCAAGGCATTGGCCGCTTCGTTGCCAAGCGGCAGCAATATGGTGAAAGTGGTCTCGGCGGGACGGCTGCTGCATTCGACCAGGCCGCCGTGTTGATTGATGAGTGACTGCGCAATCGCCAAACCGAGACCCATGCCACCGGTGCCGCCGGTGACCATCGGCAGAAACAGGGTATCGGCGATCTCCGGCGGAATTCCGGGCCCGTTGTCGACAATATCGATCTGGACCGCCAGACGATAGCGCCCGCTGCCTATTGTCATTTGTCGCTGGATGCGGGTGCGCAGTATGACCGTGCCTTCATCTCCCAGCGCGCGAGCCGCATTTCGTACGACATTTAACACCGCCTGGATCAGTTGATCTTTGTCGCCCGCGAGCTCCGGGATGCTGGGATCGTAGTCCCGATTGATGACGATGCCGTCGCCGGTTTCGGCCATAACCAACGCACGCACGCGCTCGAGGACATGGTGAATATTGAGCGGGGCATAGGCCGGAGGGCGGCTGGGGCCGAGCATTCGATTGACCAGTTCCTGCAGGCGATCGGCCTCCTGGATGATGATCCGTGTGTACTCTTTCAAGTCGTCACTGTCGAGTTCGCTCTCCAGCAACTGCGCCGCGCCGCGCAGGCCCCCAAGGGGGTTCTTGATCTCATGCGCCAGGCCGCGCACGACATCGCGCGTCAATGCCTGCTGCGTAAGCAGGCGCTCCTCGCGACTGATACGCAGATGCCGGTCGATAGGCTGCAGTTCGACGATGGTGATCTTGTCACCATCGTCGTCCATCACGGGCGTCACCGTGCAGTCAACGGTGATCTCCGTGCGCTCGACCTTCAACACGACGCCGCGTTTGGTGATCGGAGCGCCGACGGCCGCTGCTTCGATGAGATCTACCACCGCCTCGCCGTGGCAGACAATCCAGGCCCCGGGCAGCGCGCCGATCACGTGCCTGGCGCTCACAGCGAGCGTCATCTCGGCCATTTGATTCAGGTAGCACACGCGCAGGTCCTCATCGAAGACGATCACGGCCGACGCAAGATTGTCGAGGACGCTGCTATCGAGCACAGTCAAAGAATTCATGGAGACCTGCATACAAGGCAGAAAGCAAGGTTCGGGCCAGTAAAGCAAAAGACCCTAGCGTCGGAGCTCGCTGGATTTCGACGCCAAAACAATGGCTTGAATTCAATCCCCATCTTCGGCCCAGCGGCCTGTCGCACCAATCTGGACAATCTGCACTATTTTAGTGCATAAGCGCCGCCAGGGGTTGGCCGAGTCGAAATCGGGCCCGGGATCGGCGGAGTCCGACAAGGCGTTTGGCGTCCCGAGCGGGAACGGATGGCCCCTCACGGGCTGAGGGAGTAGCGACTCATGTCCTCACGGGTAAAGTCGCGGGGGTGGTCAAGTCAGTCGTCCCGCTGCTGTGGACCGGCCAGCGTGCGCAGTGGGCGCAGCGGACCGAACTCAGGGACTGTAACGTGGCGCAAAGGCGGGGTTGGTCCCGCTGGGCGGTGGCGCGCTGCCAGATGGCCCGCCGGCTGGCGGCGCAATCGGGTTCACTGGGGTGGGCGCAATCGGGTTCACTGGGGTGGGCTCAATTGGATTTCCGGGCACAGGTTCTATCGGTTGCACAGGTTCGCCCGGTGCCACGGGTGGCGCCGCGTTCTGGCGATCGTAGATGGTGGTCTTTCTCAGGGTGAATCGGACCGTCGGCGAATCACCCAGGCGCCGGCCGTTGGCGTCGGAGATCACGGCGCGAACGTTGTGCGTGCCGCGTAGCACCCCATTGAGCTCAATTGCGGGGCTGTTGAACTCTCCTTGCACCGCGCCCCCATCGAGAAAAAGCTTAATGCGATGACCGGGCTGCAGGGGTGGTTCGAGTGCCACGGAGACCGAAACGATCCCCTCGTTGCTGCGCACGGTCCCGTTCGCCTCGGGCTGCTGAATCTTGATCGATTGGTAACCGATGAAGGGCGCGGGCTGTTCAGGCACGTTCTGATCGGACGCGCCCGACGG
>JAHEJD010000037.1:0-14836 GCA_024639005.1 Chromatiaceae bacterium
CAACCTTCGCATCCGGCCGCTTTCCGGCAGCGAGTTGCGCCAAGCTCTTGCGTCCGGCCGGGTCCTGGGGATCCAAACGGCTGACCCCGAGCGCGGAGTCATCCCGCAGGTAGAGACGGTGGCGCTGCTTGTGGGTTTTCTCGTAGGTCTCGAAGCCCAGCAGTCGCGCATCGGTGGCGGTTGCCCAGCTGCGGAAGCGATAGCGGAAGGGATACAGGGCCTCGACGCCGGGATAGCCGGCCGAGGTCGCCTCGAGACGCGTTTCGCGCAGCCTATCCTCGCCCGCCAACCGACGGGTCGTCAGGCCCACGTCCGCGATGGTCAAGTCCTGACCGAGCGAGAAGACCCCGCGATAGGTCACCTGGTAGTCGAGCCGCTCCGCTTCACCAGCGAAGGACGCGACTTGGTGGACAAGCAGGCCGAGAACCAGCCAGTACCGCCGGCGACTCGAGCGTTGGTTAGAGGCCATTATCCGGATCCAGGTCACAGACATTGGTTGGTGCCTGGCGTACAAATAGAGTTCCATTGGCACGTGTCGTGCACAAGTAATTGCAGGCCCTGTGGAGGGCGACGATTCCGCCAAGAGCTTGACGCATTAGGACGCAAACGATGGAAAACCGTGTACGCAGCGACAATGTTTTGGCACAAGCGCCCCAAAAGAGTCAAAGGTTTGACTCAGGCCGCGACGAAGCCGCGGCCACAGGCGCTCAGCAACGGCCGGCGACGGCCAACGAGGCCGATATCGCGCGGGCCCAGCGGCGCCTTGCGCAAGACAGTGGCTCGGCAGACGCTTCGGTGATTGATTCCCTCGCGCAGGCGCGTGCCACCGTCGAGGCCATCAAGTCTCAGATCCACGACGATCCGCACCGCGCAATGCGTGCGCACCGCGGTGCAGACGACGACACGTCAAAGGCAGCAATGGCCAGACCGCCGGCCTGACCCGCCCTACGCTTCTCGGCACAGGCGAGATCCTATCTCGCCCTTGACCCGGCCCCGCCTCGGCGGGCGCCGGGTTTTCTTTGCCTGGCGCACACCGCGCTGCCCCAGAGACGCGCGCGGTGGATTGCATTCGCTGCACAGGCACCGGACAATTTCACCCTATGCGGATCCCTTATCTGATGCTGGTTTTCTTCATGTTGCTCGGGATAGGTGCCACCTGTCGCACACCAGCGCTGCTGCCTGATGACTGCGAGCGTGTCGCAGCCGGCCTGGGTCGCTGCGCCGGGCCGGCGCCCGATCCGCGTGCATAAGATTGCGCTGCGTGGTCTGGCGACGGTTCGCTTTGCCGAGTTACCGCATTCAGCGAAGATCAACGAGGCGCTGATCGCGGCATTTGGACGCGAACAAGACGGCGCGAACGTCAAGCGCACCCACATGTTCCACGGCCGCTTCGAGAATATCTACATCCCGGCCGAGCGATTGCCGGAGATCGCGCCGGTCAGCGCATTCGCGCGCGATGTCGCGACCCGCGTCCTGGGGCGAACAGATCTGCGCTGCGGATTCTGGTTCAACGCGATGTCCCCCGGACACCGTACAACCCGGCACAGTCATGAGGAGAACGATGAGCGGCTCTCCGCGGTCTACTATCTGGCTTGTCCGGCCGACAGCGGCCGCCTGATCCTGCACGACGAGGCCGCGCAGATCATCGTCACGCCGCAGCAGGGCCTATTGGTGGTGTTTCCGCCCAACCTCCCGCATGAGGTCGAGGAGAACCGCAGTGAGACAATGCGCCTGTCGGTAGCCTTCAATTTTGGACCGGCGAACTGATCGTCGATGTCTCCAGACGCTCGGTCTCTGCCAGCACTACGCGGCGTCCGTCGGTCGTGATGAACTCTCGATCCTGAATATCACCGCGCTGCGCCCGGTATTCGGTCGCATGCCCGCTGCGGGCATCGACCACCCGAATAAAGATAATCTGGTTGCTGTCACGCCAATGCTGATACAGCAGATAGGCGGACGTGATCAGCATCAAGGCGACGATCCCCAGGGCAATGCCCTTCAGCGGCCAGCGCCGCTCCGAGGACAGATTGATCACACGCGATGGCGGGCCCCCGATGGCTCGGTCCGGTGCGCGGGTGCGCCATATCAACGCAACCACCAGGATCACGCCAAGGGTAAACAGGACTTTTCCGATCATCGCCGCATCTTAACCCGGAAACGCGCCGCTTTATGCCGCCGATGAATTCGCTATTATCGGGGTGGCTCGTGATACAGGACCCCTTCGATGACCAGACCAGCCCGCTATTGCACCCTCGCTGCAGTAGTCTTCATCGCCGTTGCCGACCGGGCCATTGCCGCCGATATCGCCGTCAAGATCACCCCGGAACTCGACGGCATCACCATTGTCCACCAGGGACAGTCGTTGCGCATCGAGCGCCATCAGGATCAGACACATCAGATCAACCCCCGCTTCCAGCGTGTCGCGCGCAAGTGTCCGCCATTCTGTATCCAGCCGATGCAGATGCCGCAGGGCGTCGAGACGATCGCCGAGTTCGAGATGTTGGATTATCTGCAGCGCGCAGCGGCAGGCGACGATTCCATCCTGATTATCGATTCACGCGGACCCGCCTGGCTCCAGCGCGGTACTATTCCGGGTTCGGTAAACATCCACTACAAGCGACTGAGCCTGCGCTCCGCGCAAGAGACCGACATTGCGGCAATCTTCTCTGAGCAGTTCGGGGCACAGCGCACCGAGGAGTTCTGGAATTTCCGCAACGCCAAGACCCTGGTGTTGTTCTGCAACGGGGTCTGGTGCGGCCAGTCACCGACCAACATCCGAGCGCTGCTGCGGATCGGTTACCCGGCCTCCAAGCTGAAATGGTACCGCGGTGGCATGCAGGGCTGGGAGGTTCTTGGCCTGACCACCGTTGTACCCGATTGAACCATCCGAGGACCGATGAGACATTTTTTTATTCTACCCGTAGCGATGTTGTTGCTGACGGTCGCCGCGTGCAGCGAACCCGACCGTCCCAGCATCACGCTTTACCTGGCGGTGCAGCGTGGCGATCTGGATCAGTTGGAGCGCCACATCCACTGGGGCACCGATATCAACTCGGTGCTGCCCAACGGTCAGTATCCGCTGCATGTCGCGGCTGAAAAGGGCCGCATCGTGATGGTCAAGACGCTGCTCAAACACGGCGCCGAAATCGACGCTGCCGACGCAGCCGGCGAGACTGCGCTGGCGCTGGCGATTCTGGCGGGTCGGACGCAGATCGCGGAGGTGCTGCTCGGCACAGGGGCCCGACTCGACGCCTCGCAGCTGTTACTCAAGGCCGCGGATGCAGACGCTACCGATCGCGATACGCTGCGTTTTTTGCTTGCGCACGGCGCTGACACCGAGCAGCGTAATGCCGACGGCGATACCGCACTGTTGATCGCGATCCGCCGCGATAACCACCGCCTGGCCACCCACCTGGTTCGAGAGGGCGCGGAAGTCAACGTGCAGGCCGCAGACGGCCAGTCTGCGCTGGCGCTGGCGCGCGAGCTCGGTTTCACCGAGCTCATCCAACTGCTGGAGCGTAATGGCGCAGGCTGACTCGAATCATCAGGTGACAATGGCTGGCGTCGTTTGCTAATGTCGCGCGCCTCGACCACCAGCGATCGACGGAGACCCCAGACATGGCCAGCACCCCCGATGAACTCAGCATCAACTACAGTGAAGGCGGCGTCGAAATCGTCAAGGAACTGGACAAAGAGGTGCTGTCGAAGGGCGCTTGGACCACCATTCTATTCCGCTATCAGGACTGGGACCCCCGCAAGGAGGCGTACAGCAAGGACAAATACTCCATCCGTCGCTACCAGAAGCGTGGCGGCGAGTATCAGCAAAAGTCCAAGTTCAATATCTCCAGCCCGGATCAGGCGCAACAACTCGTGGCCGCGCTCAACAAGTGGCTCGCCGATCAATAGACGCAAAGCGCGACGCGGCCGACTCGCGGAGTTAGTTCATAGACCGAGTTCCGCGGGCCAATCCAGCAGGGCATCCAGTACCTCACGCTGCGTTCCGGTCAATTGGCTGTCGACCGCCAGCCGAGACAGCTGACGACGATAGTCATCGAGGACCATCGAGCCACCGGCGCCGGGCGTCGTCAGGCGTTCGCGTCGGAACTCCTCCCATCGCTGGCGCTCCGCCGTACTCAGGCTTTCCGGCCAGTTGCGCCCCCGATAACGAAACAGCAGCTCATGGAGTTTGGGGGCGTCGAACGCGAAATGCCGCTGTCCGAGTTCGGCCGGTGCGCTGCGCCGCACCTGCTCGCAGCGGCGTCGATCGTCGTCGGACAGGAACCCGCCATACAGATCGCGATCGGGGTCGCGCTGCGGCGCAAACTGATCGCGGCTGTCGAAAACCTGGGCAAGTTTTTGGGTCAGATCCGGGGCATGGCGCAATGCCCCGAGATGGCGCGCCTCGGCCTGTGCATCCAGCTGCCATTGCTCACGGGCCTCTGCGGTGATCGTACCCATGGGTACGATCACCGGGGCGCGATTGATGTGCACGACCTTCAACGGTATCCGTTCGACGCCCTCCGGTAGATCGGCGCTGGCGGTATATAGGCGTGCCCGGATCGCTTCGGCCGACAGCGTCAATAGCGGCGTTGGATCGACCCGCAGGTCATAGACGATGACGCCGTTACGATTACTGGGATGCATCGCCAGCGGCACGACGCTGGCGATGCATCCCAGGCGCGCGGGATAGCGCGCCGATACGTGTAACACAGGCTGGGCGGCACGGGTATTCAGCTGCGCCGCCAGCTTGCGCTTGTCCCGATTATCGAACACGAACTCGAACAGCTTGCGTTGACGCGCGCTGATCAGCCTTGCAACCGCGAGAGTCGCCCGCACGTCCGCCAGCGCATCATGCGCACCGGCGTGCTCGATGTCATTGGCCGCAGTCAGGTCCTCGAGCCGAAAGCTGCTCACGCCGGGCTCCTTCTCCGGCCAATTGATCCCTGCGGGGCGCAGCGCACGGGTCAGGCGCACGACGTCGATCATGTCCCAGCGCGAGTTGCCGTTCTGCCACTCGCGCGCATAGGGGTCGAAGAAGTTGCGATACAGGCCGTAGCGGGTTACCTCATCATCGAAACGCAGCGAGTTGTAACCCAGTGCGCAGGTGCCCGGTTGCGCCAGCTCGGCATGAATGAATCGGAAGAAGTCGGCCTCCAGCGCGCCTTTCTCGCGCGCCAGCTGCGGGGTGATACCGGTGATCAGACAGGCCTCCGGCTGCGGTAGAAAATCATCCGACGGCCGCGCGTAAATGACCAGCGGCTCACCGATCGGATTGAAGTCGAGATCGGTGCGCAGACCGGCGAACTGGGCCGGGCGGTCGATCGCCGGCTGTGCGCCCCAGGTCTCGTAGTCGTGCCAGTAGAAGCTGCGCGTCTCACTCATGGCCTGGCCCAGGCGACTTCGTCACGCAGATAGACCGGCTGCGCCAGTGCGGCGGGTACCGCTGCGCCCTCGGCGAACAGCGCGGCGCCGACCGAGGCCACATCCTGCGCGTGCACCCTGACCGAGCCGAGCATCGCCGACACGCCGCCGCAGCGCTCGGCCAACGGATCGGGATAGGCGGCCCAGCCGCTGCCGGCGGCGACCCAGTCGCCATCCCCAGGCGGCGGCACCTGCTGCGGCCTGCTGACGCACTCCACGATCACTGTGCGCATGATACCCATGGCATCGGCGCGATAGCCGCCCCAGTAGACCTCCTGCATGCGGGCATCCAGCGCACTGAGTACCGCACCGGCCGCGTGCTCTCGCCGCACACCCTGCGCCAACGCCAGCAGGCTGGAGACCGGCACCACCGGCAGTTGTGCACCGAATGCCGCACCCTGCGCAACAGACACCGCGATGCGTATCCCGGTAAAGGAGCCCGGACCCCGTGCAAAGGCCAGCGCGTCCAGATCGCCCAGACGTAGACCGGCGGCGCTCAGCAGCCCGGCCATCATCGGCAGCAGGATTTCGCTATGGCGGCGCGGCGCTATCTCGAAGCGCTCTGCGACCTCACTGTCGATCAGCAGCGCGGCCGAGCAGGCATCTTCGGTCGTGTCGATCGCCAGCAGCTTCATAAACGATCGCCTGGCGCACCCTCAGCGACAGCCGCGGTCGCGATTTGCCTACTCATGACCTGCTTCCTCAATACGGCATTGTGTAAAGCTGTCCTACCTGACCATAGCTCACGTGCGTTGAGGCTGGGCAGGTCAAGACATCACCGCTGGTCTGGAAATCCTAGGAAAGCAGCACGGTCGAGCCGGTAGTCTTGCGCGCCTCAAGGTCTCGGTGCGCCTGCGCAGTCTCCGACAGTGCATAGCGCTGATTGATCTGGATGCGCAGCAGACCAGCGGTGACGGCGCTGAACAACCGCTCGGCGCCATCTTCCAGGAGCTCACGTGTAGCGATATGGGTCGCCAGGGTCGGCCGGGTGACATACAGCGAGCCCTTGGGCGCAAGGATCGCGGGATTGAATGGTTCTACCGGTCCCGAGGCATTCCCATAGCTGACCATCACGCCGAACGGCCGCAGCGAATCCAGCGAGTCCATGAAGGTCGCCTTGCCGATGGAGTCATAGGCTGCAGCCACACCGACGCCGCCGGTAAGTTCCCGCACCATGCTCGGGATATCCTCGTCGCGATAGAGGATGGTGTGATCGCAGCCGTTGGCCCGCGCCAGCTCGGCCTTGGCCGGCGAACCGACACAGCCTATCACCGTGGCGCCGAGGTGTTTGGCCCATTGGCAAAGCAACAGACCCACCCCTCCCGCAGCGGCATAGACCAGAATGTTGTCACCCGCCTGTACCGCATAGGATCGGAACAGCAGATAGTGCGCGGTCAGGCCTTTGAGCATCATCGCCGCCGCCTGCGCATCGCTGACGCTATCGGGCAGCCGGACCAGCTTGTCTGCCGCTATGACTCGCACCTCTGCGTAGGCACCCCGGCACATCGGATAGGCGACACGATCCCCCACCGACAAATCGCTGACGCCCTCACCCATCGCCTCGACGACGCCCGCCGCCTCCATCCCCAGCACCGCCGGCAGGTCGCCTGCCGGATACAGGCCGGTCCGCTGGTAGACATCGATATAATTGAGACCGCAGGCGGTCTGGCGCAACAATACCTCACCGGGATCGGGACGGCCGACATCCATCGCCTCCCAACGCAGCACATCGGCATCGCCGTATGCATGGATACGAACGGCATGAGTCATCGTAGCCCCCTAGCCTGGAAAACCATATCGACCCGGCTGCCCGGTTTTTGGCAACCTCGAGTATCGAGGATACTATGCCACAGAGGCGGTCGCCCGGTCGTCCCTGGCTCATCTTGCGGAGAGGAGGAGAGTTTTTCCGATGGACATCAAAGCCCTGTTCGACTCTGAACCTGTTTCGCCATTGTATGTGGCGATCAACAAGGTCCTGGTGCGTAACGATCCTGACCTGCTGCGGATGATGAAAGAAGCCAGCAGCAAGATGTGTCTGGCCACCGCATTGACGCCAGGCTTCCGCGGCTTCGACCTGATGCGGCAGCGCGGCACCTGTCCGATGGGCATGCGCTGGGCGGCCAGCTCAGACATGTCGAGCGAGCTTTCCCACATCTGGATCGATCAGTTCACCTACTGGGAATCCTGGGAGGCACATGAAAACTTTCACGAGACCTTCGAGGACGTTGTGGTTGAGTCCTGCGCCAAGTGCGGCGGCATGCTGCTCGATGGCCCGGAGGAACCCATCTACCGCATTGTAAAGAGCGATCTGCCCAAGCTGATCTCAAAGAATCAGATGATGAAGCTCGGGTTCGAGAATCAGGGAGACACCCGAGGCTATGCAATGGATTCCGGTGAGACCGTGACCGTCATGGCCACGCACCATGTCAAACCGGGCAAGGAGGCCGAATTCGAGGAAGGCGAGGTGCAGACCATGGAGATGCTGAAGGCGACCGCCGGCGTGGTCGGCTACCAGATACTCAAGCGCGTTGGGCTGTCGACGCTCGGCAGCGGGCATGCGACCGTCGAATCGATTATGGAGGACCTCAAGGACAGCTCGGGCAGCAAGCTCAAGCGCGCCGCCGAGGTCTGGGAGGGCTATACGATACCCGCGGAATACCTGACGATGGTGGAATTCGAGAATCTGGCCTCGGCCCAGGGCGGGATGCCGCACGTCAACGTGAAGCCCGAGATCCTCTTCGTGCACGGGCCCAAGGTGCTCAACAACTGCCTGACGATTCCGACGGTACGGATCTCGGACACGATGTTTCGCGAGCACAGCTATCGCGAGATCCTGCAGGGCATCGCCTGATCTATCGGAAGGTCTGCGACCCAGCGGGCGCGCGGGTCAGATGTCGAGTGTCGCCACGAAGTGGTAGCCGGCGATAATCATGCCCTGACCGAAATAGAATTTGTGCGCGCGCACACGCTGCGTGCCCGAGTCGAGGTCAAGCGTACTGCAGCCGGCGCGCCTCGCCTCGTCGCACAACCACTGCAGCAGCGCCTCGCCGTACCCACGGGAACGGGCCTGGGCGGCGGTCACGAGATCATCGACATACAGATGCCTGCCCAGCCAGAAATTGGTCGAGATCCGATAGCCCGCGACGGCGACCACGTTGGGCCCGTGCTCCAGGTAGACCAGCCGGTAGCCCTCCGACGCCATCTGCCGCACGCGGGGTAGAAACTCGCTTCTCTCGAGATCCGGCCGCAGCTCTGCAATGACGGAATAACAGCGTTCAATCTCCTGGTCTGTTTCGGCAACTTTTGGCACGTGGCTCCCCCTTGACGCACAGGATGCCGCCGGCGAAGTTCGCTGTTACACAGACGGCAGGCGTTGAGTATGCCATCTGCGCCGGGCTGGCTGCGCGCGTCAGTCCTCGCCGCCGCCGAGGATGGTCACAACCACCTGCCGCTGACGGCGGGGGCCATCAAACTCGCACAGGAAGATGTTCTGCCAGCGCGACAGTCCGAGTCGGCCGTCGATCAGCGGGATCGATTCCGAGGGACCGACCAGGCCCGCCTTGAGATGGGCATCACCATTGCCGTCTTGTGCGTCGTGCAGCCAGACACCCTTGGGTATCAGCTGGCGCAGTAGATTGACGACATCGCTCTGAACGCTGTCGTCCCAGTTCTCCTGAATCATTACCGCCGCGGTCGCGCCCTGGACATAGACATTGACCACGCCGTGCCGATGTCCGCTGCGATCGACCGCTTCGGACACCTGCCGGGTGATGTCGACGAGGACCTCCCGGCTGGACGTTGCAACAGAAAACGTGTCGTGCATCGGCTCCCCCAATCGGCGTCAGTCTGTCAAGCGTCACCCACCCCTCAACGGGCTGGGCAAAACATTGACCATAATCTATGCGATAAATCGAAACTATCGCTTTTCAATATAGGCCGCGGCCGGGTATAAAGAGCGTCGCTAACAGCGAGGGGTGTCCGGCCTTGCGCATCTTCAACGAATTCCGACTCGATAACCTGCGCGGCGACCTGTTCGGTGGCGTGACCGCTGCGATTATCGCTCTCCCGATGGCGCTGGCGTTCGGCGTCGCCTCCGGCGCCGGGCCGGCGGCCGGGCTCTACGGCGCCGTGCTGGTCGGCCTGTTCGCCTCCCTGTTCGGCGGCACACCGACCCTGATTTCGGAGCCGACCGGTCCGATGACCGTGGTCATGACCGCGGTAATCGCCAGCCTTATCGCAGTGAACCCAGACAACGGCATGGCGATGGCCTTCACCGTGGTCATGCTGGCCGGGGTGTTCCAGATCCTGTTCGGTGCCCTGAAGCTCGGTCGCTACGTGACCATGATGCCCTACACGGTGATTTCCGGCTTCATGACCGGGATCGGTGTAATCCTTATCATATTGCAGCTCGGCCCGGTGCTTGGCCAGGCGACGCCGCCCGGCGGCGTCCTCGGTACCCTCGAGCGCCTGCCGACGCTGATCAGCTCCCTGCAGCCGTTCGAGACCATGCTGGCCGTGCTGACCTTGGGTCTGATCGTGTTCTTTCCTGCGCGCCTGCGCCGGTTCTTGCCGCCACAGCTGGTTGCCCTGGTGATCGGCACCTTGATTTCGGTATTTCTACTATCGCAGATGGACATCCGACGCATCGGCGAGATCCCGACGGGACTGCCGGCGCTGCAGCTACCGGTGTTCAATGCAGCGCAGTGGCAGGTAATGGTCGTCGATGCCGCCGTGCTGGCGGTGCTCGGCAGCATCGATGCGCTGCTCACCTCGGTGATCGCCGAGAACCTCACCCGTAAGGAGTGCAGTTCTGACAAGGAGCTGTTCGGCCAGGGCATGGGAAATCTCGCCTCCGGCCTGTTCGGCGGCATACCCGGCGCGGGTGCGACCATGGGTACCGTGGTGAATATCCAGACCGGTGGCCGTAGCGCATTGTCGGGCCTGACGCGCGCTGTGCTGCTGCTGATCGTTGTGCTTTGGGCCGGTCCCCTGACCGCCTACATCCCGCTGGCGGTGCTCGCCGGCATCGCGATCAAGGTCGGCTTCGACATCATCGACTGGTCATTTCTGAGACGCGCACACCGCGTCTCACCCAAGGCCGCCTGGATCATGTATGGCGTGATCGGTCTCACGGTGTTTGTCGATCTGATCACCGCCGTCGCGATCGGCGTATTCATCGCCAACGTGCTGACCATCGACCGCATGGTCAAATTGCAGAGTCAGTCGGTCAAGGCGATCGAGCACACCGACGAATCGCACGACCTGACGCGCGACGAGCAGACACTGCTCGAGCGTGCGAAGGGCAAGATCCTGGTGTTCGCACTCGGCGGGCCGCTGATTTTTGGTCTCGCCAAGGCCATATCCCGTCAGAACGCCGTGCTGGCCGGGCATGCGGTCCTGATCCTCGACTTTACCGAGGTGCCGATGTTGGGCGTGTCATCTTCTCTAGCCCTGGAACAGATGGTGCTCGAGGACCTCGAGGCAGGTCGCCCGGTGTTCATTGTTGGCGCCCAAGGGGAGGTGAAAAAACGGCTCGCGACGTTGGGTCTGCTCGAGGCCCTCGCGGAGGGTCATGTCACCGAAACACGCCAGGAGGCGCTGGAAAAGGCGACGGCACTGCTCGAAGACGACGCATCACCGCCGGGCAACGGGAATTCCGGGCAGGATGACCCGGCGCTCGCATAGCCGACAGCTTCCGGACATCAACACCATGAATCGCGAACAAGCCGTAGCCAACGGACATTCGTCAAGACCCAGGGTGGCCAGCAGGCATCTCCGGTCGACGGGATGATAAAGCTTCGCACCTACGTCTATATCGATTCGCTGCAGCCACAACTCGCCGAGTACATGGCCACGGTGTCGCAAGGCTTTCTGCCGATTCCCGGGGATGCCTGCCTGTGGGTCGAGGTCTCGCCGGGCATGGCCGTCCACCGGCTGACCGACATTGCGCTCAAGGCCACCCGCGTGCACCTCGCCCAGCAGGTCGTCGAGCGTGAGTACGGGACCCTGGTAATCCATCAGCGCGATCAGGAGGACGTACGCGAGGCCGGGCGCATCCTGCTGGCGAACCTCCGGGCACGGCACACCGACCGCCAGCAACCGCGGATCGCGTGGCGAGAGATCATTCGCGGCATGACGCCAGACCACACGGTACTGATCAACCGCCAGGACCGACGCGGCTCGATGATCCTGCCCGGGCAGAGCATGTTCATCCTCGAAACCGAGCCCGCCGGCTATGTTATTTACGCCGCGAACCAGGCCGAGAAGGCATCCAATGTCACGCTCGTTGATGCCCGCGCAGTCGGCGCGTTCGGCCGCCTCACGCTGGCCGGCAAGGAAGGCGACATCGACGAGGCGGCTGCGGCAGCGATCGCGGCGATCGAAAACCCAGTGGCGGACTGACCCCCGGGAGAGTCTGCATGCATCGACGCGAGCTACTCAACCTCCTCGACCGCCACCGCAGCCGTTTCATGGACGAGGCCGCCTACATCGCGCGCACACGGGCCTTTGTCGAGGCCCACACCGACTGCTTTCACTGCGACCTCTGGCCCGGCCACGTGACCGGCTCGGCCTGGGTCGTCAATCCCTTACGCTCCCATGTCTTGCTGCTGCACCACCGCAAGCACGATCAGTGGTTCCAACCGGGGGGGCACGCCGACGGCGACGCCGACATCCTGCGCGTCGCGCTGCGCGAGACCTCTGAAGAGACCGGGCTCGATCCGTCCCATATCCGTCTGGTTGGTGACCGCGTCTTCGATGTGGACGTGCACACGATCCCGGCAAGCCCCCGCGGCCCGCGCCATACTCATTACGACACCCGGTTCCTCGTCGAGATGGACGACGACATTGCGATCCCGGGCAACGACGAGTCCCACCAGGTACTCTGGGTTGCTTTGGCCGACGTGCCGCGCTTCAACAACAATCGGTCGACCCTGCGTATGGTCGAAAAGACGCGCCGGCTGCGCTACGACCTGCTCACCGGCCGGACTCGCTGATGCCGCTGGCCCGCTGAGATTTACAGGCTAGTCAGTGGCGCCGGCGCCTTGCGACCTTCTTCTTTGTCACCCTGCCCCCCTTGGAGGCGGACTTCTTATAGCTCGGCAGCATCGCCTCGACGCGCTGACGCATACGCGGCTCGATCTCAAGCGCGAAACGCAGGAACTCCTGCGCGACCACGGAATGCTCCTTGCCGCGCGGGTGCACGATGAACCACTGTCGGACGATCGGAAAGCCCTCGACATCGAGCATCGCCACCGGCCCGTCGATGCCCTCGAGCGTCAGAGTATGCAGGGAAAGCACCGAGAGCCCGAGGCCGCCGACGATTGCGTGCTTGATCGCCTCGTTGCTTCCAAGCTCCATGCGTACCTTCGGTTTCAGGCCGTGTTCGTCGAAGACCTTGAGCATGGTGTCGCGAATACCGGAGCCGGGCTCCCGCAGGATGATAGGTTCCTCGGCGATGCGCGCGAGAGGGATGTTTTTCTGGCCGACCAAGGAGTGACCCCGTGGCGCGAGCATCACGAGCGGGTTAGGTGCAAAAGGAAACGCAACGATGTGCGTTTGCTCCGAGGGCGCCTGACCCATGATGTAGAGATCGTCCTCGTTCGCGTTGATGCGCTCAATGATGCGGTCGCGATTGGTAACCTTAAGCGCGACCTCTATCCCCGGATATTCATTGCAGAACTCGCCCAGCAGCTCCGGGGCGAAGTATTTGGCCGTCGTGATGACACACAGACGGAGCCGGCCTGTCCGAATGCCCTTGAGGTCGTTCATCTTCATCTCGAGATTGGCCAGGGTCTCGAGGATGCGACGCACCGACTCGTACAGTTCGAGACCTGCCTCGGTCGGCCTGACATTGCGCCCGACGTGCTCGAACAACGGCAAGCCGACCGCGTCAGCGAGCTTTTTGATCTGCATCGACACGGTCGGCTGGGTCAAGAACAGCTCTTCGGCGGCACGGGTGAAGCTGCCCAGCCGGACGATGGCCTCGAACACCTGAAACTGCCGCAGCGTGGCATGCCGGATGAGGTAGTCCGGCATCGCGGCCGGCGGCGTGTAACCTTGGTCGTTCAACGGAGACATGCGAGCGCAGCCGGCCGCCCTATCGCATCAGCCAAGTGTGGCCCGCCGCTCGGCGATCGGGGTGCGCGGACATCCAGATCAGTCCGGCCAGACGCGTTGGCCGTGGCGATAGGGATCGGCCGACGCGGTGGCCTGTTGCGCCGGCTTGCTCTGTGTGGACCGTGCCGGACGAGCGGTTGCCGCTGGCTTTGGCGTGGTCTTACGTGCAGTCGTGGTCCGGGTGGCCGTCCCGGCCTTGGTCTTGCGAATAGACGCCGCGAGCTTTTCACCGGTCTTGTCGGATTCCGTCATAACGCCATAACCTCTTCGATCAGTTGCTGAATCTCGGCGCCGGCATCACTGCCCCGGCTTCCGAAGTCGAACACGCTGCGGCCCTCGAGCACGCTCATACGAAACGCCATGCGCCGCCGCACGGCGGTCTCGGCGGCGGGAATGGACAGCTCGGCCAGGGCCTGGCGCATCATCCGTGACAAGCGGGTTCGCGGCTCAAGCTGGTTGATCACGAGAAGCGCACGCAGGCCGGGATTCTGTTCGCGTGCGACCTCGACTTCGCGCTCGATGTGCACAGTGGCCCAGATATCCAACGGGGAGGGCTGCACCGGGATCAGTGCCACGTCGACCAGGCGCAGCGCAGTCAGCGTCTGCGGGGCCTCCACCGAAGGCGGGCAGTCGATCACCAGATGTCGAAAGCTGTCGCGATGGGCGGCGACGGCGTCTGGCAGATCGTCGACGGCATCGACGACATCGAGTCCCGGGTCTTCACCCATCGCCCGCCACTGCAATACGGAGCGTTGCGGATCGGCGTCGAGTACCAGCGTCGAGTCATGTCGATTCAGGCCCGACGCCAGGTTGACCGACAGGGTGGTCTTGCCTGCCCCGCCCTTGTTGCCGACCAGCGCGATCGTCGCCATCGCTGGTCTCAGTCTATCTGTTCGGTAATGAGGCGATCGAGCGCCTCGGCGAGTCGATGCTGCAGCGGTTCGAGCACACCGCTGGACTCGTCAGAATGTATCGTCATGTTGACGTAGTCGCGGCCGAAACCCATATCTGGATACAGGCCTTCTCGCTCGGACAGTTCGGCCGCCTGGTCGAGGAAGTCGCGCAGTGCCTGATAGCTGTCGAACTCGTAGCGCCGCTCCAGGCGCGCCGGCCGGCCGCGTTCCTGCCATTGGTGTTTCATCGTCACGATCCCCCAGCCTGGAAATCTCACCAGCCGGCCAACGGCTGGCTGATAAGCGCTTGAAAATGCAATGGCATAAGCCCACATGAAACGATTGCTAAAAATTACACCCTGTTTTCGCCGCTGGCCTATCGCGGTCCTGGCGGTTTCTCGCTC
>JAHEJD010000037.1:14936-26690 GCA_024639005.1 Chromatiaceae bacterium
CGAAGTTCGCCAGTCGCCGCGATGCCGGTGAGATTTCCAGGCTAGAACGCGGCGCCGGGATCGCGCCGCTGATTCACACCGCTTTCGAGCTGACCGATCCAGCCGGCCAATTCACGGGCATGTGCCTGTTCTTCTTCGAGCAGCGCCTGGAACAACAACCTGTCCTCCGACAGTCCGGCCCGGCCGCAGTGCCGCGCCGCGTCCTCATACAGCCCGACCAGCTCCATTTCGAAGGCCTGATCGTAACGCAGCATTTCAGACAGGTTGGTACCCAGTCCGACCGGACGCAGCTGCGATGCACCCGGGGCCACGCCGAGGGCGAGCATGCGGCCGATGATCCGCTCGGCATGTGTCATCTCCTCGTGCGCCTCGCCGCGCAGCCGCTCCGCCGCTTCCGACAGGCTCCAGCTCTCGGCCAGCCGTGCCTGCGCAGTGTACAGCTGAACTGCAGACAGCTCGAGGCTGAGCGCCCGTCCGAGGTAACCGAGCACCTGCTGGTCGGCGGCCATGCGGGAGGTCATGGGATCTGTTTCCTAGCCCCTCTAACGAGGGGCGAATGATCAGGCAGCGCTGGAATCCGCGCCACCGGTCGGCAGAACCGGCTCGACCTCACGGTGCGGACGGGCAATGATGTGTGCTGCAACCAGGCCGTCACCGACACGCTCACAGGCGTCTGCCCCGGCGCGCACCGCCGCGTTAACCGCACCGGTCTCTCCGCGGACCAGTACGGTCACGTAACCGCCGCCGACGAACTCGCGCCCGATCAGGCGGACTTCGGCGGCCTTGGTCATCGCATCCGCCGCTTCGATTGCCGGCACCAGGCCGCGGGTCTCGATCATACCCAGCGCAATCCCATAGTTCTCACTAGCCATCGTTGTCTCTCCGTTATCTCAGTAGATGAATGACACTCGCGCGACCACGCCGGGGCATGGCCGTCAGACTTACTTGTTGCCGAGCACCGGCTCGACCTCGCGATGCGGGCGCGCAATGATGTGCGCCGCCACCAGGCCGTCACCGACCCTTTCACAGGCGTCTGCCCCGGCACGCACCGCCGCGTTGACCGCACCGGTCTCGCCACGCACCAAGACGGTGACGTAACCGCCGCCGACGAATTCGCGTCCGATCAGGCGGACTTCCGCTGCCTTGGTCATGGCATCCGCGGCTTCAATAGCCGGAACAAGTCCGCGCGTCTCGATCATGCCCAGTGCGATGCCGTTGATTTCAGTTGCCATGCTCGTTTCTCCTAGTGACTTGATTGTCAATTGAACTCGTCAGTTTCACGCCGATGCCGGGGCACCAGCCGAATCCGGCGTCTCTTCCGACGGCGGCCAGTTATCGATGATTCCGCACACCGTCAGATCGGTGAGCACCTCGAAACTCTCCGCCGCGTAGCGCGCGGCCGAACCGCTCGCTGTGAATACCCAGTTACCCGGATTGACGCCGACTGGATCGACGGCAACCTGCAACGTGCCACGCGCGCTCTTCAAGACGCGTAAGCTCGAATGCCTCAGCCCTGCGACGCGCTGGGTGCATACCAGCGTGCCTTCGACCTGGAAAATCTCCATTAGCCCGCACCCGCCGGCTGATCGCCCTTTTCGCTAACGGCCCCGCGGTCCGGACCCTCGGTGCTGCCGTCGGTGGCCTGGCTGTCCGTGTCGACACCTTCGCCTTGCGGCGGCCAGTGGTCGATAATCCCGACGATAGTCAGATCGCTCGGATAACCCTTGCTGCCGGCGGCCTCACGTGCGGCCGAACTGCCGACGCAGATCACCCAGTCGCCGGGCTTGGCGCCAACGGCATCCACCGCCACCAACTTGGCGGAGCCGTCGATCACCACCTGCAGGTGCTTGTGCTCCATCATCGCAATACGGTTGGTCGCCACCAACGGGCGTTCGACCTGACAGATCTTCATTAGTGCGCCCCCGCGAATTCATTGGCCGTTACCGAGCAGTCGACAACCTCGATCGGACCCGTGCCTGTGCAATCCCGCACTACCTGCATCACATGCAACAGACCACGCTCGAAAATCTTGGCGTAGCGCGAGGTCACCGCCCTGGCGACCTGACCGCAACGTTCGACAGCGCGCTCTTTCGCTCCAGGCACCTGGCCGTGGTAGTCGAAGCGCACCACGACCGGGATCGGCAACCCATGGGCGGCGTTCAGACCCGAAAAGATCTTGATGCCGACGTCCATATCCTTGGCCGCTTCTTCAACGGTGTTGAGGTAGGCGAAATACATCAGGTTGCGCAGCTGCACTTCCTCGAAGCCGATACCGGCGCCGATGAAACGTTCCGCATGGCCGATGTCATCGTAGCTGGCGCCGTGATAGGCGCGCACATAGGCGATCTGCGAAAAATTGTTCTTCAGCAACTGCACGATGAAGCGTTGCATCCCGGCCAGCGTGTCGTTGGCGGCGCCCGCAACAACCCGCTCAATTGAGGCCAGTGCCTCACTCGGGCCCAGACGGGCGGTTTCGCTGAACAGCGCCTCGCTGTCTATGTAACTCCCGAGATCTGTCCGGCCGTGCCCATCCGGCACGTGTACCCGGACCGAGTCGGTATCCGTATCCATGCCGATCAGCAGAAGATCGATCGATGCACCGCAGCAGTAGCTGTTCTCGATAGCCTCGCGAAAGGCCTCGAGTCGCTTCAATCCCTCTGCGGCCGCCAGCTCAGTATCCGACCCATGTGCCGCGCAGCCCTGATGTTCAGGATCGACCGAACTGAAGTGATAGACCACCGTCTTCAGATACCGGGTCGGGGCATCGGCCAGATTGGGACGGCCTTCCCGATAACGCAGCATCTCGACCTCAACCCATTTTTGGATGCTATCTTCCACATCGAAAGTGGCACCGGCGTATGACTTGCGGCGCACCTGATCCTGCGGCAGGCGCAGCACATAGCGAATCACATGGGCCACGCGACCATCGGCGCACGGCGAGATGTCCAGGGTGTGAAAGCCGCAACCCTGCAAAAATTCGGCGAAGTCCTCGGCGCTTGCTGCGGCGAGCGGATCCTGGCTGAAAAACTCGTCGCAGTAGCGGCGGTAGGTCTCGAACACGCACCAGGCGAACAACCGCTTCATGTCGAGCTGGCTTACCCAGGCATCGGCGAGGATTTCCTGCGGCAGATTGAAACCGAGATCCTGCTTGGCCTTGTGCTGCGCGCGCTGCTCGAAATCCGTCTCGTGCTGGAACGCCGAGATCTGCTTCAGCACGGGCTTGATCTTGTCGAACGACTGCTTGACGCCGTCTTCGTACTGGAACAGGCGTGCGTTCTCACGATTGTCGACCAGCGGATGTTCCACGCCGCCGCCAGCAGCTTGGGCGGCCACCGAGCCAACCCCACCGGGTCGTCGCAGCGGCGCACGACCCAGACCTCCTCGGTGCGGTCTGGCGCGATTTGGGTGGGCGCGTTGCATGTCGTCTGATTCCGCCTGCAAATCCAGTTAACGCTCTGCGGCCTAGCCGCGGGCGCCGCCGCTGTAGGTGATCAGCGAACCGGTTTCGGTGTTGCCACTGCTGCCCGTAACCTTGCTCACCGGATTTGGCAACTCATCGTTGCGCGGTTCCAGTCTGCGGAATTCCATCGCGCTCATCGGACCGCCCCGACGGGTCGGGTTACGACGTGTCGCCGACCTTCCCTCGGTCCCGGTGACGTGATCACCGCGATCCCAGTCGTCGCCGGTGATGCGCGAACCCACATCCATGCCCTCGCCACTGATGCGGGGCTTGACGCGACCCTCAAGTTGCGGGCGGGGTTCCGGCTGCGCCGGGGCGGCTCCAACAGCTGCACCGAAGCGCTTTTCCTCGGTACCCGTGACCTTACCGGAAGCCATACCGAACGGGCCGGTGATGTGTCCCTGCTCGTAGCGCGAACCGGTCACAGTCGAGGTCTGGCGTTGCCCTTCGGAGGCATGCGCCGGCGGTTCGACACTGAACCCCCCCCAGGGTACGTCGCCCAGGGGCTGGGGAAAGTCGGGGCTGCCGGGCTGCGCGGGCGTCGCCGGGCAGGCATCGGCCATCTGATCGGCACCTATATAGGGCGTGCCGCTCACGGTCTCACAGGCGCCCTTGTCCGCACCGGTCATTTTGCCGTCAACACCAGGCTGCTGACCGGTCATGGGCATGCCAGCCTGGCGTGCGCTAGGGCGCGTACGTTGTTGGATCTCCTGCTGCCGTGGTGCCTCACAGAAATCGGCCGCCTGCTCGAGACCGGCATAGGGTGTGCCGGTAATCGCTTTGCAGGTACCGGGCTCGTCGCCGGTGACACGTCCAGAGCGTCCGGTCATGGTCCCGCTCACGCGCTCGCCGCCCGCGGTGCGAGACAGGCCTATTTTGTTATCCTGCGGCGCGGGGGCAGCCTCGCAGAAATCGTCGTACTGTTCGCGACCGATGTAATCATCGCCCGTCACGTTGCGACAGCTGCCCGCCTCGTCGCCGGTCATTCGCTGCCGACGACCCACCGTGGTGCCGGTCACGGAACCGCCACGCAGGGTAGCGCTCGCGCCGACCTTCTTGGGTGCATCGCCGATCTCACTCGGTTTCGTATATTGCGTGCCGGTGGTCGTCCGGTCCGCGCCGGCCTCGTCGCCGGTTACATTGGCGGAGCGACCGACGTTGCTGCCGGTAACGCCCTTGCCCTTCATGGTCTCGACACGGGTTACCTTGGCCGGACTCGGCCCAGGCGTGGTGCCGCAAAAGGCCTGGGTCTGATCAGGGCTCACGTATTCGTTGCCCGTAATGCGCTTGCACATACCGGGTTCGTCGCCGGTGACCTTGCCGCTGCGACCGACCTCGTTGCCGGTGACGGCGTTGTCACGACTGGTCGCACTGACACCGACGCGAACCGGGGATCTCGCAGGCTCTGACCGGCAGAACTCGCGGAACAGATCGGCGCCCATGTACTCGGTTCCAGTAACCCCTCGACAGGTGCTCGGCTCGTCACCGGTCACGGCCGGGCTACGGCCGACCATTGTGCCGGTCACGGTCTGACCATGGCTCGTCTCGCTGACACCGACTTTCCAGCTTTGGTCTTGCGCAGCGCCCTGCTCGCTCTCCTTCGGGCGCTGGCGGCGCCGGCCACTGCAATCACCGCACTTCTGGGTGACGCCTGACTTGCCGTTGCGGCTGCGCAGCTCGCGCAGCTCGCGAGCGAGCTCACGACTGCTCAGGCCGGGATTGGTTGCCCTTGCAGTCTGCGCGGCGCTGACGCCGCCGTTGCCGATACCGGCCTTGCCGCGTATCGACTGCGCCTGGCGACGGGCCAGCGCGGCGGCCCGTGTAGGGTTGCTCTGTGCCGCCGTGCGACGGGGACTGACCTTCGCCTTGCTCGCACGCTTCACCCGCGGTGTAATACTGGCATCGGCGGCGTCATCCCGATCGCGGTCCTTGCAGCCACACCCGCACCCACCGTCTTTCTTTGCCTGTGGTGCGGCAGCCCCCGTCGCGGCTGCCTTGCGCGCCTTCGGCCCACCGGTCGTCGTGCGATCGGTGCCGGTATCGGCACGCTTGCCCGCCGTCGAAAGGGCCTTGCGTCGCGCCAAGGCGACGGCACGCACACTGTTGCCTGATTGCGAAGACGGGGCGACGTACCGGGCGCGCGGCTTAGCCGTTGCAGCGGCTGAAATCGGTGCCGGTGCCGTAGCGGTCGCGGTTTCCGGAGCGGCGCGGGTGCGCTCTGGACTGCTGCCCGACATCGCGCCTTTACCGGCGCCGGACAAGGCCTTGCGTCTTGCCAGTGCTAACGCTCTGGTGCTTTGGCTCTGTGCCATGGTTTTCCCCGTGTAAGTCGTCTCTACCCGTCAGGATTCAGCGATCGTGCGCCCCTGTGTGGATCAGCCGCGGCCTTCGTAGACCACGAAACTTACACCCTGGCTCTGGGTGTAGTTGTCGTAGCCGATTAGGCGGACGTGATGATCCGGGTACGAACGACGGCAGGCCTCAAGCTCGCCGATGATATTGTTAATGTCCTTCTCACCGAAGAACGGCAGCTTCCACATCGTCCAGTAGTGGTCCATCGAGCGGCTCGGGTGTTCGTGCTCGATCGCCGGGGTAAGGCCCTGCGCGACCAGGTAGGCAATTTGATCATAGACCTCCTCCTGGCTGAGCTTGGGCAGGAAACCGAAGGTCTCCAGCGTTTGTGCGGTCTGGTAGTCACCCATCTCGGAACCGTTTGACATTGTTTCTTCCTCTTTAGCCGGTTAGTCAGTTCGTTGATCGCTCGGAGTCGGTTCAGCCGACGTCCAGCTTGTCCACGGTCTCGAACTCGAACTTGATCTCTTTCCACGTCTCCATGGCGATCGCGAGCTCCGGGCTTTGCCTGGCCGCCTCAGTGAGGATGTCACGCGCTTCTTTTTCGATCTCGCGACCCTCGTTGCGGGCCTTGACCGATGCCTCGAGGGCCACACGGTTGGCAGCAGCACCGGCCGCGTTGCCCCAGGGATGGCCCTGAGTACCACCACCGAACTGCAGCATGGAGTCATCACCGAAGATGGTGACCAGCGCCGGCATGTGCCAGACGTGGATGCCACCGGAAGCAACGGCGAACACACCCGGCATCGAGCCCCAATCCTGGTCGAAAAACACGCCGCGGGACCGGTCTTCCGGGACAAATGATTCGCGCAGTTGGTCGACGAAGCCCAGGGTGGATTGGCGGTCGCCTTCGAGCTTGCCCACAACGGTACCGGTATGCAGATGGTCTCCGCCGGACAGGCGCAGGCACTTGGCCAATACGCGGAAGTGAATGCCGTGCTTCGGGTGACGGTCGATAACGGCGTGCATCGCACGGTGGATGTGCAGCAGCATGCCGTTCTCGCGGCACCAGTTGGCCAGACCGGTATTGGCCGTGAAACCACCGGTCAGGAAGTCGTGCATCATGATGGGCGAGCCGACTTCCTTCGCGAACTCGGCTCGCTTGTACATCTCTTCGGGGGTCGCGGCGGTAACGTTCAGGTAGTGACCCTTACGCTCACCGGTTTCCTGCTCGGCCTTCTGAATAGCCTCACCGACGAACTCGAAGCGGTCACGCCAGCGCATGAACGGCTGCGAGTTGACGTTCTCGTCGTCCTTGGTCATGTCCAAGCCACCGCGCAGACATTCGTAAACGGCGCGGCCGTAGTTCTTGGCCGAAAGACCCAGCTTGGGCTTGATGGTGGCGCCGAGCATCGGACGGCCATACTTGTTCAGGCGATCACGCTCGAGCTGGATGCCGGCCGGCGGTCCGCCGCAGGTCTTGATGTAGGCGATCGGAAAGCGAATGTCTTCGAGGCGCAGATGCTTCAGCGCCTTGAAACCGAATACGTTACCGACCAGCGAGGTCAGCACGTTGACCACCGACCCCTCTTCGAACAGGTCGATCGGATAGGCTACGAAGGCATAGAACGATTCGGAGTCGCCCGGCACGTCTTCAATACGGTATGCGCGGCCCTTGTAATACTCGAGATCAGTCAGAAGTTCGGACCACACCGTGCTCCAGGTGCCGGTGGAAGATTCAGCTGCCACGGCGGCGGCGACCTCTTCGCGCGGTACTTCCGGCTGACCCGTCACTTTGAAGCAGGCCAGCAGATCAGTATCCAACGGAACGTAATCCGGCGTCCAATACATGTCGCGGTATTCTTTAACACCGGCGTCATAGGTCTTTACGGCCATGGGCAACTCCTGTTCGATAGTTAGGGTGGCAATTCGGTGAGGCTTTCATTGATGCGACGCGCAGCATAGATAGGGTAGACTAGATCAAGCAAATAAATCCTATCATTGGTTTCTATAGATTATCACCTATGCATTTGACCTTGCCGATAGCCACTGCGGGCGACCGAGGCGCGGTCGAAATTCCGGGCAGCAGCCCCCGGGCCTGTGCCGCGGGGGGCGCTGGACGGCACGAGCGGTCTACAGCAGCCCTTCGATCAGGGCCTCGACCGAGGGATGGTCGAACTCGCGGCCGCCGATAGCACGAAAGCGGATGTTGCCTTCCTTGTCCAACAGGAAGGTCGTCGGCAGGCCCTTGACCCCATACTGCTCTGCGATCCGGCTCTCGCGGTCGAACAGGATCGAAAACGTCGGCGCCGGACTCAGCTGGCCGGTGAACTCGAAGACCAGGTCGGGATCCTCCCACTGATTGACGGCCACCACCGCCAGACCGCGATCCTTGAACTTGCTGTACAGGCGTTCCAGTGACGGCATCTCGCGCCGACATGGCGGGCACCAGGTACCCCAGAAATTGAGCATCACCACCTTACCGCGAAAGTCGTCCAGCGCGTGATCCTCGCCATCCATATCCTGCAGCGTAAAGGCGGGTGCCGGCACCGGCGGCGATACAGGGTTCATCGAGTGGCCCAGCGGCGGCTGCTCCGCAGCCCCCGCGATGTACGCAATCGCCAGCAAAGCGACGAGTACCGCTTTAGTCATCCATCGCCGGCGCTGCGGCGCATTCCAGATCCGGCAAGACTTTGGCATGAAGTATCCCTCCGATTGACCAGACGACTTTGAGGCTGAGCCGGCTGCCATGCGGCTCGGCCATGGTGGTGAACCCCTGGATCCAGTCGCCGACCGCGAACGTCGGATCATCGGCCAGGATGGACCAGCTGAAGCGCACGCCCATGGCATGCCATTCGGCCAACCATTCGCTCTTGGTCTTGATCGGGCGTTCGATGCCGGCCGCAGTGGTGTAACGCCAGTCGGCCACGCGATACGACAGCGGCTGACCGGCCAGGTTGCGCACAATCGTGCCGAAAACGCAGCGCGTCGCCACCGCCTCGATCACGCTCTTCGGCAGACCGCGCGCCGCATAGCTGGCACGGATGAAATCGGGCGGCACCTGCATAAGTTCGATGCCGAGACCATCGCCCTCGTATTTCCAGTGCTTCAGCCCGCTGCCCGCTTCCACCGACACCACGAGCCCGGCATCACCCGCCGACGCGACCTGTGCGCAGACCAACATCAGCAGCACATAACACGAGTAGCCCGTGGTCGATGATTCCCGGTGCACCCGGACCTCCGTTGCCTGTATGGGGCGAGAGTTTAGTCGAAAAAGGCCAGCACCTGGTCGAGCTCGCGGGTGCGCGCAAACGCAGGCATCGCGTCGAGAAACACCTGGCCATAGCCTTTTTTCAATAGGCGGGGGTCACACATCACCAATACGCCGCGGTCACCGGTATCGCGTATCAGGCGCCCCGCGCCCTGCTTGAGTGCGATCGCCGCCAGGGGCACCTGGTGCTGCATGAAGGGGTTTCCGCCGTGCCGGCGGATGGCATCCAATCGCGCCTGCAGCACCGGGTCACCGGGGGATGCGAACGGCAGCTTGTCGATCATTACCAGCGACAGCGCGGCGCCACGCACGTCGACACCCTCCCAGAAACTGGCGGTGCCGAGCAGGATCGCGTTGCCGTGGTCGACAAAGCTTTCGAGCAGCTCGGCCTTGGGCGCACTGCCCTGCACCAGTAGCGGGAATGTCACCCGGTCTTCGAGCAAATCGGCGGCCTGGCGGAGCGCACGATGGCTGGTGAACAGCAAGAAGGCGCGGCCGCTGCTCGCCTGCAAGATCGGCACCGCCTGGTCGACCACGGCCGCCGGATAGCCTGGGTCCTGCGGCGGCGGCATGTCACGCGGTACAAACCACAGCCCCTGGGTCGGATAGTCGAAGGGGCTGTCCCACTGCTGCGTGCCGGCATCGAACAGGCCGAGCTGGCGTTGGAAATGTTCGAAGCTGTCGCCGACGGCCAGGGTCGCGGACGTGAATATCCATGCCGCGTGGTGGCGCTGCATCTGCAGCTGGAATAACTCGGCGACATCCAGCGGCGTGCGGTTCAGCCGCAGGCTCTGCAGATGGGTCTCGAACCAGCGGATATCCTGGTCGCCCTCCTCCGGGCTGATCAGCAAATGCAGCTGGCCTTCCAGGGTCTGGCAGCGCGCCAGACAGGAATCCAGTCCCTTGCCCCTACCCTGGATGGACTCGAGTAACACCCTGAGCTGCCTCAGCTGATCGAGGCAGACGTCCAGCGCCTCCGACGCAGCGCTCTCCGCCTCGACCTCGGCCCATGACCCGCGCCGCAGCGCCTCGCCAAATGCCAGACGCAGCTCGCGAGCCGACCGCGCGACGATATCCAGCTGGTCCAGCAGCTTCGGCATATCGCCCGCCTCGCGGTGGTACTCGGTCTGGGTGTCTCGCGTCAGCTGCAGCAGCTGACGGGTGCTGACGGTGTTACCGAAGAAATTGCTCGCCACCTCGGGCAGCTGGTGCGCCTCGTCGATGATAAAGGCATCCGCGCCAGGCAGCAGTTCGCCGAAACCGTCGTCCTTAATCGCGAAATCGGCGCACAGCAGATGATGATTGACCACCACGATGTCGGCCTCTTGCGCACGCCTGCGCGCCTCGACCAGGTGACACTTGCTCCACGCATCGCACGCCTGGCCCAGACAGTTGTCGCCGGTCGAGGTCACCAGCGGCCAGATCGCCGCGTCCTCGGGCACGTCGCCTAGCTCGCTGATATCGCCGCGCTGGGTCAGGCCTGACCAGTCGCGCACTTTGATCAGCCAGCGCAGGTTGTCACGACTATGGCCACGACTGTCCTGCAAAGTGCTCTCGAGGCGGTGAATACAGAGATAATTGGCACGCCCCTTCAGTAGGGCGGCCCTGACCGGACTGGCCATGGCCTCGCGCAGCCGCGGCAAATCGCGCAGAAAGAGCTGGTCCTGAAGGTTGCGTGTCCCCGTCGAGATGATCACCTTTTGGCCGGACAACAGCGCCGGCACCAGATACGCGAATGTCTTGCCCGTCCCGGTGCCTGCCTCGGCGATCAGACGCCCACCCTGAGCCATGACTGCGGCGATCGCCTCGGCCATTTCGAGCTGCTGCCGGCGATGCGAAAATCCCTCCAGGGTCCGTGCGAGAAGACCGTCACGACCCAGGACATCGACCAGGTCCATCAGTACCGCCCCGATGGTTGCGCCGCTTTAGCCCAATGGCACTTGCTTAGCGGGCCGGCGTGTTCGATGCTCGGGCGTCTGCCGCAGGGATGCGGCAGTCGAGCCTCCACGGACGGATTCACGGCGTCCCGCGGGTCGAATGCGCCGGGGCGCGAGTACTTTAACTGCCATTGGGTTTTAGCCGGCGTTATTTTCCCAGACCCCGTCCTGTCGCCCGTTGACGCGATCCCAGACCAGTTCCCCGATGACCTTGAAGCGCGCCACCGACATGGCGCCGCGCTTGGACCGGCCGCTGCTCGATGCGTCGACGAACTCGGCGAGATCCTCACGCATCGCCCGGTAGATCTCGTAGGGTTCGTAGTTCTCGTCCATGAGCACCAATACCACGGCCTCCCAATCCTGGTTCATCTTGAGCTGGCCAATGCGTTGACCGCTCTTGCTCTCGTCAAAGATCGTTCGGCTCTTGATCTGGATGCGGCGCCCACTTTCGGGTTCTATCGCATCCCAGCCGGCTTCCGGGCCGCTCTCGGTCTCGAGACCGAGCAGACGCACCGCATCGTGCTCGGCGATCTCGTTGCTGATGCCCGGCAGGGGCTTGCCCATGGTGCGTCGGTACTCGGCCGCCAGCTGTCGAGCTTGCGCGATCAGTTTATCGGCAGCATAGGGGTTGCTCACGCTGGCTTTTCTCTCCGCTTCGAGTTCGCAAGTCTATACCGAAGTACGCCGCGAATCAGCGTGGCCCAGCGGTCGGCGTTGCGCATTCTTCTTTTGCTGGCAGCCTGTCGGACTTGACCGTTTGCGGCGAAAATCATTGGGAGCGAATCAAATCAGGT
>JAHEJD010000038.1:0-16167 GCA_024639005.1 Chromatiaceae bacterium
ACATTGCTGAGGGTCTGCGCCAGGCGCGCGGCCCCGTGCGGCGTCATCGCGATCCGCGTATTGATCGGCAGCAGCGGCTGGTTTGTCTGCGGGTCGGCTATCGGCCCGGGTGAGAAGTTGATGATGATCTCTTCGCGCGAAGAGTTCACGATGAACTGCGACGCAAATTGGGTTTCCATGTTTTCGTAGCGCACACGCATCGCGACCTTTTGCTGCCCGGAATCTGCGGATTCGGGTTGTTTGGCCATGGGGATAGCGCTCCTTGGGGTTGCTTATTATCGATCGGGGATGGTACCGGTCTGTGGATCTGCCGTCGTCCGGGTGCTCCCCGGCTGGCGCCAGTTTAGCAGCAACCCGGCGGCCTATTCGCACAGGGCCTCGAAGCGGGCCTTGAACGCCTGTTCACGCAGCGTCTCTGCCTGCTCCATGTCGGGGATCGCCGGCGATTCTTCCCATCGCTCGGTCGCGTGGTTGTAGACCGAGAAGCGGTATTGGCGCCCCATCTTGAAAACCTTGCTGACGTCTTTCGCCGCCTGGGCCATGGCGTCCATCTTGTTCAAGCCGCGCGGGATCCCGGCGTGCGCGATCGACGGGGCCTCTGGCTCGTACTCGGCGGGCCGTTCGGCGAGATGGATCTGGTGGTCGCGGGTTTCGCCGGCCGGTTTGAGCTCGACGGTGTCGACGTTCGGGAGGCGGGCGACGATGTAGCCGGCCATCAGTCGACCCAGGTTATGGTCCTCGTTCTCGAGCGCCGTCAACAGCTTGTTGGCCGCGATCTGGGCGCGCAGCATCTGGTCGGGCCGCTCGACCCATTCCCGATTGACCTGCCAGCCCCGGTCCATATCGGCGTCCATCTTGGCAAAGAAGCCCTGTGCCTGTGCCACGAACGCCTCGGGTACGTTGAGCTCCAGCAGTTGGTCGTCGATTACTACCTTCAGTATCATCGCTGGGCTCTCGCAGTCCTGTGATTGGCTATGGTGCTGCGAAATTCTATCGCGAAGGAGAGGTTCGGGCATGCTCTTGGAGATTCCGCAACTGCTGAACCGTGCACAGCTGGACAAGATCCTCGAGGTGTTGGCACAGGCCGCTTTCGTCGATGGCAAGCTGAGCGCCGGCATGGCCGCGAGCAAGGTCAAGCACAACGAGGAGTTGGCGCTCGACCCTGAGTTGTTGCAGCGACTGTACCGTATCGTCATGGCGAGCGTCGGCCACAGTGACCCGTTTCGCAGCGCCGTACTGCCGGCCAAGGTCGCTGACTTCATCTTCGCCCGCTACCTGCCGGGCATGCACTATGGGGATCACGTCGACGATCCCATCATGGGGCAGGGGCCGAGGTTTCGCAGCGATGTGTCGATGACGATCTTTCTGAATCCCCCGGACAGCTATGACGGCGGTGAACTGGTGATCCGCACGCCGTTCGGCGATCAGGAGGTGAAGCTGGCGGCCGGACATGCGGTGGTCTATCCCTCGGCCAGCGTGCATCGGGTGGCGGAAGTGACGCGCGGCGAGCGCCTGGTGGCGCTGACCTGGATTCAGAGCTATGTGCGCGACGCGGCGCAGCGCGAATTGCTTTACGAGCTCGACCAGTCGCGTCAGCAGCTGCTGCGGCGCGATGCGCAAAGCGATGTCACCAAAAATATCGATCGCGCTTATGTGAATCTGCTGAGGATGTGGGCGGAGGTCTGAGTGGGTTGATGGCGCTCGGTCTGGCGCAATCGAAAAATCCACATCACAAACGAAAAGGCAGTCCGCAGGGGCTGCCTTTTACTCGGTCGCGACAGGCTGCTAGCCTGAGTTCAATAGCCGCCCTTGCGCGCCACGTACGGCAGTCCGGCGATGCGATTGCCCTGCTTGCTGGGCGCGCCGGGAAACAGCCTGTACAGGTCTTTGCTGCTCAGCTTCTTGCCCCAGATCTTGCCCATGTCCTTGTTGATCTGGCGCTCCATTGGCTGGTTGCTATTGTTGCTGAAGTACTCCTCGCGCAGATAGTTCAGCACGTCAATGTGCTCCTGGGTGAGTTCACCCATGGTTTCGTCGGCCGCGGCAAGGGCTTTCGCGACATCTTCGCTCCAGGCATGCGGGTCGACAAGATTGCCGTTGCCGTCCAGTTCGACGGTTGTGCCGTTTACTTCCAAAGCCATGTTTATGCTCCTCTTGATTGACGAGTTCCTATGCCTATCCGTCCGTTGTCCGTCGCAGACTGGCGCTGGCCGAGACGGCCGTCGATCGAAGGTCAACAAGATCGCATGTCGTCGTGGAGCGGCAGTCTGCCGCCCAGGGCCATGCGAGTGATTGGCGCTACCGATCGATCGCCAGATGCGCCGTTGAAACGGCCGGATTCAAACAATCTGGCGCGGGATTCTATTCGAACATCAGCATTCGTTAAACCTCCGGCGGGTCGCTGCCGGTCGCTACCCACCGGGTCAATCGTCGTCGTGGGCCTTGTTCACCGGGTCTATCCCTTTATGGGGGATGAATATCCCGCACCCCATGTGACGCAACGGACCGACGCCCTCCTGCTGCAAGCGGACCGATTCTTCGCGGCTTAGGCCGGCGATCATCAGGCTCCTTGTCTGCACGGGGCCGTCGGGCCCGCCCACCGCGGCGGTCTTGCCGCACAGGGCCTTGGTCACCCGGATATCGCGCGCGCCCAGCATCGATACGATACGCTGCAGGAAGGCGGTCTCGTCGGCATCCTCGCCGGACTCGAGGATCACATATCGCGCAAACAGCGTGCCCTGGGTGGAGAGCACCTTCTGCTTCGATTTGCCGATCTTCAGGCTGCAGCCGGCGATGTCCAGCTCGGCACCGTCGAGGGCGTCTTGCACCTGGTCCAGGTGTTCCTTGGGCACCCGCAGCAACAATTTAGTGCGGCGCGACAGGATCAGCCGCTGACCGAGCACAGGATCGGGACGTTCCCAGCCGTTCTGGGAACCGGCCACGTGCACGGTGTGTACACCAAGGCGTTCGTCGTCCGCCAGCAGCGGCAAGCATGCCTTGAGCGCCGTCGACAGCGCGTGCGCATGATCGACGGGCAGCTCGCGACACTGGATATCGAAACTCAGATCGACGATGTCGTCGGGGACCTCGAAGGCCTTGGGGTTGTCGTCTTCTTGCCAGAACATGATTGTGTACCTGATTTTTGGTCAATTACCCGGGATCTGCGACTGCAGGGCATCGCGATCGAACCACCACTGGTCCTGCACCAGCACGTCGACCACATTGCGCAGACGGACCAGGAATTTGTCCGGGTCGTCGAGCTCGAGTCGCTCTACCCAGAGGTCGAACTGCACCTGGTCCTCGACGTCACTGTGACGCCGCGCAACGCGGCCCAACAACTGATGGGCGAAGAAGCTCAGGCGCTCCTTCTCGGGACCTTCCCCGGCGCGGATGTCGGCAATGAAACAGGCGGTGGCCGCCGCCACGGCGGCACCGTCGGCGTCGTCCGGCGTGTCATCGATCAGATGGCTGAGCAGGTCGACCGAGATCTCCGGGTCGATCGGAAAGGTGACACCGAGCCAGATGCCGTGGCCAAGCGCGATCAGCGAGTCTGGACAGTCGGCTTCATACAGCACATTGCACGCATCCGCCGCGGCCTCCCAGGCCTGCTCTGACAGGAACAGGCCGAGCGCGGTCTGCGCAATCGGCCAGGCCTCGTCGCCGCTTCCCAAGATCTGCAGCGCCCGAGCGATCTCCAGCTGCAGCGTGGCGCGCTGCAGCGACGGGGCGTCCTCCGGCAGGCGTTCCAGCTGCGCCCGCAGCTCGACCAGTTCCCCTTCCAGCTGCGCCTGCTGGCCGAGGTCCTTGCGCAGCGATCCCGCGGCCGTGTCCTGCAGTTCGTCGGGCTTGAAGTAATCGACCATTGAAGGCTCCTCGGATTTTCAGGCTAGTAGCGGCTGCTGAACGTCGCCTCGAGCTGCTCTTCCCAGTCGGGCGGGGTGTCGGGGTAGGGCGGTTTCACGTCGAAGCGCAGAAACATCTCGCCCTCGCGCGCGAACGCCTTGACTACCTGTTTCAGTTCGTCGAAGTCGGTCACGTCCTGGTTGGCGATCAGGATCTGGCTGAGGTACAACATTGCTCGTCAGTACTCCGTAGCGGCAGGCAGTCGTTGGTAATAGCGTGCCCGGTACACCAGGCGTTTGTTACCCGAGGCCGGGTCGTCGCGAAAGCCGTCGCGGCGATGCAGGATGTTGTTGCTGATCACGCCTTCGCCGGGCCCCAGCCTATACCGGTATATATGGTCGTCACCGCGTTGAAACAAGTCGAGCAGGAACGCGGCGGCCTGCCGCGTGTCGGCGTCATCCCGCCAGATCACATTGCGCTGACGGGCCGAATAGCGCATGTGCAGGCTGCCGTCCGTTGGCGATATGGAAAAAACCGGGCCGCTGTGGTCCGGGCGAATCTGCTGGCCCTGCTCGGTATTGCGCGGGATGGTAAGGGCGTCTGGCGCCATCAATGCCCGGACCCACTCGGGGTTTTCGTCGCGCAAACGGATGTAGGCGATCTCGTGGTCGAACAGGTCGTTGGTGCCGCCCTCGGCGGCCGGCTGCGCGCAATACAGCAGCCAGGCCCGCACCTGCTGATGGCCGGCGTTGTAGTAGCCGTCGGTATGCCAGCCGAGTGGGCGGTCGGTGTAGGGGATGTAAGGTTTATCGGTATTGGTCTGCTTGACGGTGATGGCGGTGATACCGCTGTCTTCGGCGCACAGGTTCTGGTCAAGGTCGAGCAGCCCGAGGCGGCGACCAAAGGCGCGCAGCGAGGCCTCGATGTCCATCGCGGGGCGGCGCACGCGGAACAAGGTGAAATTCCGCGCCTCGGCGCCACGCAGTAGGGCCTGGCGCTCTTTCGCAGCCAGCTCGCCCGGGTCTTGGATGACAACCGCCTCCGGCATGCCCGCGACTGCAAGCTTGTTGGCGCGCCACCGTGCATAACTCTGGTCGTCATCGAGCGAGAACGGCGTACGCTCGGCGGTCCGGATTTGGGTCTGCATGTCGCTTTTCTCGCTGCCGGGGGCCGGCTACCGTTGCGGCCGAGGACCAGGGGTAGATTCAGTAATTTAGCATACGCTAATTCTTTTTGTTGCCCCAACCCGAAAATTTCACGCATTTCAGGCGCCTAAGGCTCTGCATTGATCCAGGTCAAAAAACCCTATACCCACAAAGGGATAGAACCTTACCCCCGCTCTCTCCCAATGGTGGAGTATGGCGCCACTCAATGCTCCCCTAATATTAGCCACCGGTGATGGGAGCTACAGGGCCTGCGCCGCAGACGCAGCCCGGGCTTCGCTCCAACAGCGCCAGCCCCTTCTGCCCGGACCGTGAACACGAGGATGACGCCGGCAGGCCGCGGGGATTGGCCTGGCGACAGCAGATTTCCGCCAGAAACGAACGATTAGTCAGGAGAAACGACAACATGGCAATCGACCGGTATCCAACACCCATGATCGACCAGCTCGAAGACGGCCCGTGGCCGAGCTTCATCAGCGGCATTAAGCGTCTGCGCGACGAGCATCCAGATCAGCGCATCAACGATGTGACCAACTCGCTGTTGGGCCAGCTCGAACACTCGTACGAGACCCGTAAGGGGTACTGGAAGGGGGGTACCGTCTCCGTCTACGGCTATGGTGGCGGCATCATCCCGCGTTTTTCCGAGGTCGGTAAGGCATTCCCGGAGTCCAAGGAATTCCATACGTTGCGCGTGCAGCCGCCGGCGGGCAACCACTACTCGACCTCTATGCTGCGCCAGCTGGCCGACAGCTGGGAGAAATGGGGTTCCGGCCTGGTGACCTTCCATGGCCAGACAGGCAACATCATGTTTATCGGGACCACCACCGAGAACACCCAGCACTTCTTCGACGAAATCAACGACTACGGCTGGGATCTCGGCGGCGCCGGTCCGTGCGTGCGCACCGCCATGTCGTGCGTCGGCGCTGCGCGCTGCGAGATGTCCTGCACCAATGAGCAGAAGGCGCATCGTCTGCTGGTCAACAACTTCACCGACGATGTGCACCGTCCGGCCCTGCCGTATAAATTCAAGTTCAAGGTCTCCGGCTGCCCGAACGACTGTCAAAATGCCATCGAGCGCGCCGACTTCGCCGTGATCGGCACCTGGCGCGACGACATGAAGGTCAACCAGGACGAGTGGAAGGCCTATGTCGGTCGTAAGGGCCGTCAGTACGTGATCGACAACATCATCACGCGCTGCCCAACCAATGCCCTGGCCCTGAAAGACGACGATTCCCTCGATGTCAACAACAAGGACTGCGTGCGCTGCATGCACTGCCTGAATGTCGTGCCGAAGGCGCTGCACCCGGGTGACGACAAGGGCGTAACGATCCTGATCGGTGGCAAGCGCACGCTGAAGATCGGCGACCTGATGGGTACCGTGGTCGTGCCGTTCAAAAAGCTCGAGACCGAAGAGGACTACGAGTCGATGGTCGAGATGGCCGAGGAGATCATCGACTTTTGGGCCGAGAACGGGCTGGAGCACGAACGTTGCGGTGAGATGATCGAGCGTATAGGCCTGGTCAATTTCCTCGAGGGTATCGACATCGAGGTCGATCCCAACATGGTTAACCATCCGCGCGAGAGTTCCTATGTCCGGATGGACGACTGGGATGACGAAGCGGTCAAGTGGTTTGATCGTCAGGCAGAGGCCTCCTGATCTAGACCCTGCGTTCGAGACATGCAATCTACGCAGCGGCGGCATCGCCGCCGCTGCGCAGGGAAAGCTTTACGCAAATAGCCCCGTTTTTTGGAGGGATAAGATGGCGAGAAATATGCGCGAACCGATCGAGACCGGCTGTCCCGATCCGTTTCAGTACATGCACCCGGTAATGCGTCGCAACTTCGGGATGTGGGCCTACCACGAGCATCCACGCCCCGGTGTCCTGCTGCATGTCGCTAATAACGGCGACAAGGTCTGGACTGTCCGTGTCGGCACTCAACGTATCCTCGACGTGTTCACGCTGCGCAAGTTGTGCGACATCGGTGACACTTACGGCGAAGGTTATGTCCACTTCACCATCCGCTCCAACATCGAGTACATGGTGACCGACGAGGCGAAGGTCGAGCCGCTGATCAAGGCGATCGAGGAAGCGGGTTTCATCGTCGGCGGCACGCAAAACTCCGTAACCATGATTTCGCACACCCAGGGCTGGCTGCACTGCGACATCCCCGGGACTGATGCCTCGGGCGTGGTCAAGTCCATGATGGACGAACTGATCGACGAGTTTCGCAATGCCAACATGCCGAACCGCGTCCACATCACCACCTCCTGCTGCCAGATCAACTGCGGCGGTCAGGGCGACATCGCCATCAACGTCCAACACACCAAGCCGCCGAAGATCAACCATGACCTGGTCGCAAACGTCTGTGAGCGTCCCTCGGTGGTCGCGCGCTGCCCGGTAGCCGCAATTCGACCGGCCATGGTCAACGGCAAGCCGTCACTGGAAGTCGACGAGAAGAAGTGCATCTGCTGCGGTGCCTGTTTCCCGCCGTGTCCGCCGATGCAGATCAATGACGCAGAGCATACAAAACTGGCGATATGGGTCGGGGGCAACCACTCCAACGCCCGCGGCAAGCCGACCTTTCAGAAGCTGGTCGCCGCCGGTATCCCGAACAACCCGCCGCGCTGGCCGGAAGCGACTGCGATCGTGAAGAAGATTCTGCAGGCGTACAAAGAGGGCGCCCGCGACTGGGAGCGCATCAACGAGTGGATCGAGCGTATCGGCTGGCCGCGTTTCTTCGAGGCCGTGGATCTGCCGTTCACCAAGTACCACATCGACAACTGGCGTGGTTCGCGCAAGAGCCTGAACTCTTCGACTTACATTCGCTTCTGACAGCGGTAACGGACGAGGTCAAACCAAGCTATGAAACTGTCAGTACAGGTGAACGAGGGTCCCTACCAGCACCAGGCGAGCGACTCGGCTTACCACTTCACCAAGGCGGCCCTGGAGAAGGGGCACGAAGTGTTTCGCGTGTTCTTCTATCACGACGGGGTGCTCAACGGCACCCGCCTGACCACGCCGCCCCAGGATGACCGCCACGTCGTCAACCGTTGGGTGGAGCTGGCCGAGAAGTACGACCTCGATATGGTCCTCTGCGTGGCCGCGGCGCAGCGTCGCGGCCTGGTGGATGAAGGCGAGGCAGAGCGAAACGGCAAGGATGCGACCAACATCGCGCCGCAGTTCCGCATCTCGGGTCTGGGTCAGTTGGTCGAGGCTGCCATCCAGAGCGACCGTCTGGTCGTGTTCGGTGACTGAGGAGTTATAACGATGTCCGACATCAAGAAGTTCATGTATCTGAACCGTCGTGCTCCTTACGGCACCATCTATGCCTGGGAATCGCTCGAGGTCGTGTTGATTGGAGCGGCCTTCGATCAGGAAGTCAGCCTGATTTTCGCCGATGACGGCGTCTTCCAGCTGGTCAAAGGCAGTGATACGTCCGAGTCGGATATGAAGAACTTCATGCCGACTTACCGCACGCTGGGCGACTATGGTGTTCGTCACATGTATGTCGACAGGGCGTCGCTCGCGGCGCGCGGTCTGAGCGAGGACGATCTGATCGAGGTGGCCTGGGAAGACTACGAGACGGAAGAGGAAGTCGACAACATCGTCGAGATCGTTGATACGGATCAGGCTGCGAAACTAATGGCCGAATCCGAAGTCGTATTTTCATTCTGAGGTGGCCCAATGTCCGATCTTTTCACAGTGAACAAATCCCCCTTCGAAAAAAACTCGCTGGAAGCGGCGATCAAGTTCTCGTTGGCCGGATCTTCGATCCTGATGATCGAAGATGGTGTCTATGGCGCCATGAAAGGCACTGCGGCAGAGGATATGGTGAAAGGCGCGATGAGTGACAGAAAGGTCTACGCACTTAAGTCCGATCTCATGGCTCGCGCCATCAAGGACGACCGCGTCATCGAGGGAATCGAAGTCATCGATTACGCGGGTTTCGTCGATCTGGTGGAAGCCAACGACAAGGTACAGGCCTGGGTATAAAACCAGACCGACAAAGCAATTGCTTTCTTAGAGGAGATAGACATGCCTATCGAAGTGAATGGTAAGACCCTGGAAACCGACGAAGAGGGTTACCTCGCGAATATCAATGAGTGGGAACCCGGCGTTGCCGATGTGATGGCGAAGGAAGACGAACTCGACCTGACGGACGAGCATTGGGACATCATCAACTTTCTGCGCGAGTACTACGAAGAGTATCAAATCGCGCCGGCCGTTCGCGTGCTGACCAAGGCCGTGGGCAAGAAGCTGGGTAAGGACAAGGGCAACAGCAAGTACCTCTACGGTCTGTTCCCTTATGGTCCCGGCAAGCAGGCATGTCGTTACGCCGGGCTGCCGAAGCCGACAGGTTGCGTCTGATCCGCGGCTGAGTCTCTCCGGACGGATCAACGAGAGATCCGTCCGGCCGATGAATCAAACCCAGAGGTGATCGGAGACATGTCGTTTCTGACGATCGCATTCGCCGTACTCTTCTATGTAGCCACCGTGCTGCTGGTCGTCGGCCTCGTGCGCCGTATCGCTTTGTATTGGAAGACTCCCGCGCCGCTGAAGATCCCCACCACGCCCGCGCCAGTGACACAGGGTGGGGTCGTACTGCGCATGTTTCGCGAGGTCGTGTTTTTCGAAAGCCTCTTTAAGTCGACAAAGTGGACTTGGTTGTTCGGTTGGCTGTTCCATATTGCGTTGTTCGCCGTCTTGTTCCGTCATCTGCGTTACTTCACCGAATCCGAGTCGATTATGGCGGTCGTGGCATTTGTGAGCCCGCTGTTCAAATATCTGGCATTCGCGATGATCATTGGCCTACTCGGTTTGTGGGTGCGACGTCTGTTTGTCGATCGCGTGCGCTACATCTCGGCGCCGTCTGATCATCTGATGCTGCTGTTACTGCTATTAATAGGCGTCAGCGGGGCGATGACCACCTTCGTTGTGCATACCGACGTCGTCGCCGTAAAGGGTTTTTTCCGCGCTCTGATGACCTTCAACTTCAGCGACATGCCCAACCTGCCGACCGACCCGCTGATGGTCGTGCACCTGGCGTTGGTCGCGCTGTTGATGATCATCTTTCCGATCAGCAAGCTTCTGCATGCACCCGGTGTCTTCTTCAGCCCGACCCGCAATCAGGTCGACAACCCCCGCGAGCAGCGCCATATCGCCGATTGGGCGCGCAAGCTGGAATCGTAAGTCGGAGGGTTAAACCGCATGGCAAAAGCAAGTTTCGAGATACCCAAGCTGGACGAGTACCCGGAGGTGCCGCCGGTCGTTCCTGGGACGATGGCGCACAGCAAGCCCTATGTGGCCAAGCCGGATTTTCAGGCGCCGCTGGAGTTTCCGGGCGAGCTGCCTGACGACTGGCATGACAAAGCGATCGACGCCATGGGTGACCTGCTTGGCAAGTACCGTTCGCTGCGTGTCTATCTCGATTCCTGCGTCAAGTGCGGTGCCTGTACCGACAAGTGTCATTATTACCTGGGTACCCAAGACCCGAAAAATATGCCCGTCGGCCGGCAGGACCTGCTGCGCAAGGTCTATCGCCGTCATTTCACCTTTGCCGGCAAGTATTTCCCCAAGCTGGTGGGCGCGGAGGACCTGACCAAGGAGGTCCTGGACGACTGGTACAGCTATTTCCACCAGTGCTCACAGTGCCGCCGATGTTCGGTGTTTTGTCCCTACGGCATCGACACCGCCGAGATCTCCATGGCGGCGCGCGAGATCATGGACCGCATCGGCGTCGGCCAAAAGTACTGCAACGAAATCATCGGTAAGGTCTATAAGATTGGCAACAATCTCGGCCTGCCCGAAAAGGCCCTGGCGGACACCCTGGAAGGCCTGGAAGAGGACGTCGAAGAGGACACCGGGGTCGCGGTCAAGTTTCCGTTGGACGTCAAGGGTGCCGATATCCTGGTGGTGACCCCATCGGCAGACTTCTTCGCCGAGCCGCATGTCGATGGTCTGATCGGCTATGGCAAGGTGTTTCACGAGGCGGGCGTCTCCTGGACCCTGAGTTCGAAGGCCTCAGAGGCGGCCAATTTTGGCATGTTCATCGGTTCTTACGAGAACATGCGGCGCGTGTCGCTGCGTATCCGCGAGGCGGCGCTGGAACTCGGCGTCAAGCGCATCATCTTCGGCGAGTGCGGTCACGCCTGGCGCGTGGCGTACAGTTTCCTGAACACACTGGCGGGGCCATTCGACTTCCTCGATCCTAAGTATCCGGTGCCGCAGCATATCCTCGAGTTCACCTGGGGTGAGATCCAGAAGGGCACGCTGAATATCGACAAGTCGGCCAACGACGACATGGTCGTTACCTTCCACGACTCGTGCAATGTGGCGCGTGCCTCGCGCATGGGTAGTGAGCCGGGTGGGCAGTTCAAGATCCCGCGCAACGTGATCAAGGCGGTGTGCAACCATTTTGTCGACATGGCCCCGGAGACCATTCATGAGAAGACCTTCTGCTGCGGTGGCGGTGGTGGCCTGCTCACGGACGACCTGATGGAGCTGCGTGTGAAGGGCGCCAAGCCGCGCATGGAGGCGCTGAAAAACGTGATCGAGGACTACGGCGTCACCAATATGGCGGCGATCTGTGCGATCTGTAAGTCCCAGTTCACCAAGGTGCTCCCGTACTACGGGATGGACATGGACATGATCGTCAGCGTTCATCAACTGGTTTCGAATGCCATCGTGCTGACTGGGCAGACCAGTGAGGACGATGAAGAGGAGTCGACGGAAGACGCTGCCTGAAGGCCGCGCCGGCGTGACGTAAACAAATCCGATCCTGAGGGATCATTCGGGCACTTTTGAAAGGAGAGTTTAGATGGCAACTCCTAGCGATGAGATGAAGACCAAGCTGACTTGGCGCCGCTTTGATGACGGCGAGGATCAATGGGATTCCTTCACCGACAAGATTTTTCTAGAGGATACCTCGCACAAGTGCCCTACTTATGTGCACAAGACGCCCCCGTGCCAGGGCAGCTGCCCCTCGGGTGAAGATATCCGCGGTTGGCTGGCCATCGTCAGGGGTCAGGAGAAGCCCGCGGGCGACATGAGCTGGCAGGAATATGCCTTCCGGCGGTCCACCGAGGCCAATCCCTTCCCGTCCATGATGGGGCGTGTCTGCCCGGCCCCGTGCCAGGACGGCTGCAACCGCAACGAGGTCGAAGACTTCGTTGGTATCAACGCGGTCGAACAGTTTATCGGCGACACCGCGCTGGAGAATAACTATCAGTTCGAGGCCGGACCGGATACCGGTAAGAAAGTCGCGGTCGTCGGTGGCGGGCCGGCCGGTATGGCCGCTGCCTTTCAGTTGCGCCGCAAGGGCCACAGCGTTGCCGTATTCGAATCGCAGCCGGAGCTGGGGGGCATGATGCGCTACGGCATCCCCAACTACCGCATACCGCGCGACAAGCTGGCGGGCGAGATTCAGCGCATTGTCGACATGGGTAAGGTCGAGGTTCATACCGACACCCGTGTCGGCGAAGACATCACGGTCGAGGATCTGGAAAAGGACTACGATGCCATCCTCTGGGCGGTCGGCTGCTGGACCGGTCGCGGTCTGCCCGTCCCCGGCTGGGACGGAACCCCGAACTGCGTCTCGGGCGTCGCATTCCTGAAGGCCTTCAACGAAGGTCGTATGAAGGTCACGGCGGAAAAGGTGGTTTGCGTCGGCGGCGGCGACACTTCCATCGACGTCGTCTCCGTTGCGCGTCGCCTCGGCCACATCGAGCAGACAAATCCGAGCGACCGTCCCGAACTGGTGGTGCAGGACGGCTTTGTGGCGCACGACTCCGCGATTACCGCGGCGGCGCAGGGCGCCGAGGTCACGCTGACCTCGCTGTTTTCGAAATCGAGTATGACCGCGGCCGAGCACGAGGTTCACGATGCCCTGCATGAGGGTGTGACCATCCTCGACGAGGTTATGCCGGTCGAGGTCATCATTGGGGAAGATGGCCGCGCGACCGGCCTCAAGATCGCCAAGTGTGAGATGCAGGAAGGCCGCCCGACGCCGGTCGAAGGTAGCGAGCAGATCCTCGAGGCGGATCTGATCGTTGCGGCGATCGGCCAGGGAGGTGATCTCACCGGCGTCGAGGTGCTGGACAATGGTCGCGGCCTGATCAACGCGGACAGCTTCTATCAGGTGCCCGACCGCGAGAAGCATTTTGTCGCCGGCGACATCATCCGGCCACACCTGCTGACCACGGCGATCGGCCAGGCGTCGATCGCGGTCGACTCAATCGACGAGTATCTGAACAAAAAGCAACACAAGAAGCGTCCCAAAGTCGACGTCCACCATTTCAACCTGGACGAAAAGATGGAGGAGGCCGGGCTGGCGCCCGAGCACTTCGAGGTCGACAAGCGGGGTGATCTACGCGGTACCGGGAGTGGCGATTGGGCCGTGCACAACTATGAGGACCGCTCATTCGCCGAGGTCATACCGCATGACGAGCTGTTCCTGGGGCACTTTGCGTATACCCCACGACTGAAGCGCCGCGAAGAGGTCCCGACCGCGGACGACGTCCTTGGCCACTTCCACGAACGCATGATCGGTCTCGATGACGCTCAGGCGAAAGAGGAGGCGGAACGCTGCATGAGCTGCGGTATGTGCTTCGAGTGTGACAACTGCGTGATCTTCTGTCCGCAGGATGCCGTGTATCGGGTAAAGAAGACCGAGGCGACGACCGGACGGTACGTGGCGACTGACTATGACCGTTGTATTGGCTGCCACATCTGTGCTGATGTCTGCCCGACCGGTTACATAAAAATGGGTCTTGGCGAATAACGCAGGAGAGGCCGCGCAGGCAATGAAAGCTAATCTTGGGTTCAGTCTGCTGTTCGTCTCGTTGCTGGGCATCGTCCTGGGCCTCGGCACCGCGCACGCGGGCGGGGGCGTGGCTGGGACGGCGAAGGCAGACAAACTTGACGTCTGCGTGGAGCCCACGGACGTGATGCGGCGCAGACATTTCGACTTCATCAAGCACCAGCGCGATATCACCGTGCATCAGGGTATTCGGAAAACGGACCATAGCCTGGCCGGCTGTGTCGATTGCCACGTGCGCACGGATATTGAGGGCGAGCATGTGCCGATAGATGCCTCCGGCGAGTTCTGCGCCGCCTGCCATGAATTTACGGGCGCAACGTTGGACTGTTTTTCCTGTCACGCGACCAAGCCCACGGGGAGCCGACAATGAGTCCACCCACCGACCCGCCGACTGATGTGAAGCGTCGCAGGCTCCTGGGTGGCGTGGGTGCCGCGGCAGCGACGGCCATTGCACCCGGGATATTCCTGCAGTCTCTGGGCAATGCCGCGCCGCGTGAAACGGCGGTCACCGATGACGTGCGTTATGGCATGTTGATCGATACCACCAAATGCGCCGATGGCTGCGATGATTGCGTCAAGGCCTGTGAAAAGGAAAATGGTCTGGATCTTCTGGAGAAGCCACAGGGCGCCAGCGAGGCGCAGTGGGAGATGCAGCGGCCGCGCTGGATCCGCACCGTGAAACTGCGCAACAATCTGACTGGTCGGGTAACCTCGCTGCCGATGATGTGTCAGCACTGCGAGCATCCACCATGTGTCGACGTCTGTCCGACCGCCGCCTCATTCCGTCGTGCTGATGGCATTGTCATGGTCGATCGGCACACCTGCATCGGCTGCCGGTACTGCATGATGGCCTGCCCGTACAATGCGCGCTCGTTCATTCACGAGAATGTGCGCGTCCGGACCACTGTCGCTCCGCGCGGCAAGGGCTGTGTGGAGAGCTGTAATCTCTGCGTGCATCGGCGTGACAATGGCGGCGATTCGACGGCCTGCCAGGATGCCTGCCAGCATGGCGCCATCGTTTTCGGCGATCTCAAGGATCCGAACAGCGCTGTTTCGCAGGCAATGGCCAAATATCCCAATGTGCAGATCCGTGCGGATCTGATGCTGAACACCGGTGTTCGTTACACCGACGTCTGACCGTCTTACGGAGAGCGTTTCGGCAATGAGAAAGATTCACTACCGCGAATGGGGTATCGAGAGTCCGCGCTATTGGGGACTGCTCGCGGTACTGGCGGCCATCGTCGGCGTCGGCGCCTTTGCGACTCTCTACATGGAGCACGAAGGGCACTGGGTTACCGGCATGACCAACCAGATTGTCTGGGGTATGCCGCATGTGTTCGCGATCTTTTTGATCGTAGCCGCCTCCGGCGCGCTGAACGTCGCATCGATCAGTTCGGTGTTCGGCCAGTCAATGTACAAGCCGCTGGCCCGGCTTTCCGGGCTGATGGCGATCACGCTGCTGGTCGGTGGCCTGATTGTACTCGTGCTCGACCTCGGCCAGCCGAGCCGCCTGATCGTCGCGATGACGACCTACAATTTCAAATCCATCTTTGCCTGGAACATCTATCTTTACGTCGGCTTTCTCGCCATTGTCGCCGTCTACCTCTTTACAATGATGGAACGCAAGGCGAATCGGTACAGTCACGGTGTCGGTGTGTTCGCCTTTGTGTGGCGTCTCGCGCTGACCACGGGTACCGGTTCCATCTTTGGGTTTCTGGTCGCGCGTCAAGGCTATGACGCTGCGATCATGGCACCGATGTTCATCATTATGTCGTTCGCCTATGGCATGGCGCTGTACCTGCTGGTGTTGATGTTTGCCTTCAACAGCGATGACCGTCCGCTGGGTGACGGCGTGCTGCGCCGTCTGAAGAATCTCCTGGGTGTATTCGTCGCGGCGATTTTCTATTTCACCCTGGTCTATCATTTGACCAACCTCTACGGTACCGAGAACCATGCCTATGAGGTCTTCATCCTGCGGGACGGGGGCGTCTATACCTGGACGTTCTGGGTAGGCTGGGTGCTGCTGGGTATGCTGGTGCCCATGGGTATCCTGTTTCACCCGGCGCTCGGCATGCAGCGCGGCGCCATCGCGATCGCCTCTCTGCTGGTCGTGTTGGGGGGGCTCTCGGCCATCTATGTGATTGTTATCGGCGGTCAGGCCTTCCCACTCAGTATGTTCCCCGGACACACGATCCTTGAGAGCGGGTATTTTGACGGGGTCAATGGCATGCCGCGCAGCTATTCGCCGTCGCTCCCCGAGTTCCTTCTCGGTCTCGGGGGATTGGCACTGGCGCTGCTGGCGACATTCGTTGCAGTGCGCGTGCTGCAGTTTCTGCCGGCG
>JAHEJD010000038.1:16267-26588 GCA_024639005.1 Chromatiaceae bacterium
ACACCGCCCTTTTTTGTTTTTCGCCCCAAAGCGATAAAGAAGAGCGGCGCGATCACGAAAGATTTCAATGGGCTATCTCTATATCTCCGCGGCGCACAAATCATCGGGCAAGACGACGCTCAGCATCGGCTTGTGCGCGATATTGCGTGAAGATGGTGACGTCGTGCAGCCGTTCAAGAAGGGCCCCGACTACATCGACCCGCTGTGGCTGGGTCAGGCGGCCGGGCGAGCCTGCTATAACCTCGACTACTACACCATGGACCGGGCCGAGATCAGTGATCTTTTCGCGTCCAGGATGCAGGACGCAGACATTGGCCTGATCGAGGGTAACAAGGGCCTGTTTGACGGTCTCGCGCTGGACGGCAGCAACAGCAACGCAGCGCTCGCCGGACAGCTGGGCGCGCCCATCGTGCTGGTGCTCGACAGCCAGGGGATGACCCGCGGGGTCGCGCCGCTGATTCTCGGTTATCAGGCATTCGACCCTGCGCTGCGCATCGTCGGCGTCATTCTCAACAAGGTCGGCGGCAGTCGTCACGAGGCCAAGCTGCGCGCGGTGATCGAACACTACACCGATGTGCGCGTGGTCGGTGCCGTGCAGCGCAGTGATGAACTGGTGATCAATGAACGTCACCTGGGCCTGGTCCCAAGCACCGAGTTGGGCGGCAGCCAGGCGCATATCGAGCGGATGGCGAGGCAAATCCGCGATCAGGTGGATCTTGAGGCAATACGAAATCTCGCCGCCACCGCATCCACACTCCCCGTTGGGCCGGGGGAAGTCCAGATATCGAGCGCATCCGACCGCCTGCGCATTGGCTACGCCTGCGACGCGGCGTTCGGTTTCTATTATGCCGACGACCTCGAGGCCCTGCGAAATGCCGGCGCCGAACTGGTCCCGTTCAGCCCCTTGGCCGATGGGGGACTACCACGCTGCGATGGCCTGTTTCTCGGCGGCGGTTTCCCCGAAACGCATATGGACAGCCTCGAACAGAACGCCGCGATGCGTGCCGCCGTTGCCGATTTTATCGCGCGTGACAGGCCGGTGTATGCAGAATGCGGCGGCCTGATGTATCTGTGCGAGAGCCTGACCTGGGAGGGAAAGACGCGTAAAATGAGCGGCGTGATTCCGGCACAGGTAGTGATGCATGCCAAGCCCCAAGGGCGTGGCTATGTGCAATTGCGTGAAACGCCCGATCATCCCTGGCCGTTGTCGAGCGATGGCAGCCGGCCGATATCGGCGCATGAGTTTCACTACTCGGCCTTGGATGGGCTGCCCACTGGTCTGACCTTCGCCTATCGGATCGAGCGCGGCTTCGGTATCGACGGTGCCAATGACGGTATCGTCTGTCGGAATCTACTGGCGAGTTTTGCGCATATGCGTGATACCAGGTCACAGCCCTGGGCAGAGCGCTTCGTGGGTTTTGTTCGCGCCTGCTGCGATGATGCCGGACAGTGACGCATGGTCAGCGATGACCATTACAGAGGATTCGTACATGTTCAAGGTAACCCCGCAGGCAGCGGAGCAGGTCAAAGTTGCGGCGGCGCAGGGTGGCACCACCGGTATGGCGCTGCGACTGGCTGCTCAGCAGAAGCCCGATGGCGGTATCGATTATCGGATGGGCTTCGACGAGGCCACCGAGGACGATATCCGTTTTGACTCCGAGGGTGTGCAGATCGTAATGGCGCCCGAGTATGTCCCGCTCCTGGATGCTGCAACGCTCGACTTCGTCGAGCTCGAGCCCGGTGATCCGCAGTTCATTTTCTTGAATCCCAAAGACGCCAACTACTCCCCGCCCGCAGAGGGCGCATAGCCTTCTGCCTGTCTGTCGATGGAACTGTCCCCGCAGGATACGCTTCGTCTCAACGTGCTGCTTGCCAACCGGCCGCAGGCGATACGCATCAACGAATCGACCATGATGGTGTTCGGTCTGTCGGAACAGGGCGAGGCGGAGATCCGGCTGAATCCTACAGGGCGCGACGACCAGTACCTGAAGCAAGTCAAGGAACTGCTCTCGGGTCATGTCCTTGGTTCACCGGGCGGCTATCCAGTCTACCTGCAGCGCTGGACGCGGATGGGACAGATGCGTGATGACAGCCTGGAGCAAATGTTGCTGCTCGGTGAGCCCGAGGCCGTGGTCGCCACCGTGTGTGCCCAGGGGCTGACCGACGAACTCGCGCGGCGTGCCTGGTGGGCGATGGAGGACGCCACCAATGCCCGCCACATGCTGGGCAAGCAGGCGGTCGTTGAGGGTGGCATGGGGCCGCTGCTGGCGGCCTATCTGGTAGAACACTTGCCGTTCGAGACTGAACCCGAGCAACAGATAGAGACGGTACGCCTGGTGCTGCAGGAGGGGCTACTGGATCAAGCCCAGGTGGACGGACTGTGGCGCAAGGCCCAGCGCAAACCGGCCTATTACGTCGGCTTTCTTGCGGCCCGCCCAAAGGATCTCCCGCAGCAGACCGCCGCGCACCCGGACTACGCGGAGTTGGCTGCGGCCCTGAAACAACTGATCGCGGCGGGTAATGCCCTGGCCGGTTTGCTGGAAAACATGCTGTCGGCGCCGGGGCAGGCGTTCATTGAGACGGTCTTTCGGGTGTTCGACAAACCCTCCAACCAGGAGGTGGTCAACTTGGCCCTGGACGCTGTCGCGGCGCATATGTCGCCGGCCCGCCCAGAGGGTCGGGTGGACGCCACCCTCGAGGCGCTGCAGGCGGAGTCTGCCGGCTGGTTGCGCCGTGATGCGCAGGCATCGGCGTTGTGCGCCGTGCCGGGCGTGGACGACACACAGCTGCGCGCGCTGCGCATCCTGTCCGGACTGAGCTATGGCATCGTACGACCGGCCTTCCGCGACAGCACCGCGATCGGCAGCCTGATGCGGCGCAAACTGCAGCCGGTCTTGACACCGCTGCTCGCGGAGTTGGCAAGGCTGCGGCCAGGCGATGGCCGTTCGGGCGGTGGACCGGGGCGATAATGGCCCTTGGCCAGGCCCGCCGGCAGGACGCAGGACCTTGGTACGCAGCCTTCAAGTGTGTTGACAATTAATAATGTGGCGATAATAGCTTAGCCTTTTACTCTGGTATTGCCTCGCTATACTTCCAAAGAGATATCCCATTTGGGGCGGTTTCTTGGGGGAAGTATGGACAGATTGCTCAGTATCTCGCAGGCGGCCCGTATGGTCGGGGTCCCACGGCGCCTGCTGCAACAACACATCCAGGAGGGCCGAATCGCCGCCTTCGAGGGGCACATCCGTCTATCGGAGCTGCACAAGGCCTATCCGGAGGCGGACTCGGATCGCTCCGGCATGGTGGAGAAGGTCCAGCGCATCCGCGAGGCAGCGCTGTACAAGGCGAACCTGGAATCGCGGCCGGATGCGGAGCACCTCGCCACCGAACTGCAGCGTGCGCGGGTCGAGGCGGCTCGCCTGCAGCAGGAGTTGGACAGCTACCGTCAGCTCGCCGTTGAGACCGAGGAACGCCTGCTGAAGCTGCAGGAGCAGTGCGACGCCCGCCAGGCAATGCTGCTCGGCACCCTGGTCGGTTGGTTCATGAACCAGATCAAACTGCGCGAGCCGAACTAGGTGCCGCCGGCTTTTTTATGAGCCTAGGCCGCTTGGCCGCAACGGCGGGAGGCGTTAACCTCATGCCGGCATGTCGTACACGATTATCGTCGAACCGTCCGGCAACCGCTTTGAGGCCGAGCCCAGCGAGACCCTGCTGCAGGCCGGTCTGCGCGCCGGCCTGAATCTGGGTCACAATTGTGCCAATGGCAGCTGCGGGGAATGCCGGGCGCGTCTGTTGTCGGGCGACATCGCGCCGTTCGCGCATTTCGACTTCCATTTCGGCGAGCTCGAGAAGCGGCAGGGTTGGTTTCTGCTGTGCAGCTGTCGGGCCACGAGTGATCTGGTGGTCGAGGCCCATCAGCTGGACTCGGCCGCCGAGATCCCGGAGCAGCGGGTTCGCGCCAAGGTGAGCCGACTCGAGCGCCTGCAGGATGACATCCAACAGCTGACGGTGCGCACACCGCGCAGCGGCGGCCTGCACTTCCTTGCCGGGCAGAATGTGGCCTTGGCGTTCGACGACATGCAGCCGAAGATCCTGCCGATCGCGAGCTGTCCCTGCGACAGCATACAGCTGCGCTTTCATCTGCGTCGCTGTGCCGGGGATTCCTTTAGCGAGTTCGTGTTCGACCGTCTGCGCAAAGGCAGCGAGGTGCGGCTGCGCGGGCCCTGCGGCGACTTCACGCTCGACGAGGCGTCGAACCGGCCGCTGGTATTTATTACCTGGGAGTCGGGATTTGCGCCGGTCAGCAGCCTGATCGATCACGCGATCCGAAAGGACGTCGATCGATCGATCGACCTTTACTGGCTGTCGGCGATCCCACGTGGTCATTATTTGTCCAACTACTGCCGCGCCTGGCGGGACGTACTGGATGACTTCCGCTATCACTCGATCGACCTGGTCCCCGCCGGCACGGAGCACATGGACCAGGTGGTCGAGCGCATCCTGCGCGTTCACACCCTGCTGGCCGACCATGACTATTATCTCGCGCTTCCGCAGGACGGGCTGGACCTTGCGCGGGTGCTGCTGAACGAGGCAGGGATCCCAGATGAACAGATCCGCACCAGCGTCATGTCACAGCCTTGAGCCCGACAGACAATACTTGCTCTGGTACCGCCGTTTTCCCAGGGAGATATCACGTTGATTATGACAACTACGCCCAATATCGAGGGTAAGTCGATAGCCGAATACCTTGGTGTCTGCACTGGCGAGGCGGTGATGGGTGCAAATATCTTCAAAGACATGTTCGCCGGCATTCGCGACATTGTCGGTGGTCGTTCTGCTGCCTATGAAAAAGAACTGCGCAAGGCCAGGCGTATCGCGCTACAGGAGATTGGCGAGGAAGCGGCCAAACTGGGCGCCAACGCAGTGGTCGGAATCGATATCGACTATGAAGTACTCGGCGACAAAGGCGGCATGCTGATGGTCAGCGTCAGCGGGACAGCTGTTCGCGTCGCGTGAGTCCGAGTTTCTGAGCAAGGTTCTTTCGCACCCGGTGGTGTCATGATGACTACGCAATGAGCCTAAAAAAGCACGGTGTATACGTGGCAACCGAAACATCTGCCCTTCAAGCGTTGTCCGGATAGTCGCACGGCAGAAGTGACACTGACAGTTGAAGATTCCGCGGAACGCGCCTGCGCGAAGCCGTCGCGGTCTCTGCGGAAGCAATCACCCCCCGGAAGAGCCGGGGGAGGGTGCTTTCATCGGCGAGGCCAGCGTCAGAGTCTCGGCCCCGCACTGCGACAGGGCCTGTGTGCCAGGACCATGGGCATACATGAAATTGCCATGTTTCAACGCATCGATCATCGGCTCGGCAATTTCGGTGCGTACCGCGGGACAGCCCCAGGAGCGACCGAGGCGACCCATGCTGATCGCCGCGCGGGGGTCGACGTAAGCTGCGCCATGCATGACGATAAAGCGCCGCATGGCAGACTCATTGAACCCCCGACTGAGGCCGTGCAGCTTCAATGAATAACCGTTACCACCGTGATACGTGGCATCGGTCAGGAACAGGCCCAAGCTCGTCTGATGACTGCCACTGCGGTCGGAGAAGGCCGTGGGGATATCGGGCCCTGATCCCTGCCCGTGAGCGACATGCTCTTCGAACAGCAGTTTCTGTGCCTCGATGTCCACCACCCACATCCGCTGCTCGCGCGAGGGAATGGTGTAATCAATGATCGCCAGGCGACGGGCATCGACGCCGACACCGTGGCTTTGCGCGCATTTCATCGCGGTTACGGCCTCTTGGATCACGTCGGGGCGGATTTTCGGCGCCAACTGCGCAACCAATGCCGCATCGTCGGCTTTGGCCTGAATCGCGAACACCGCGGCGACGCCCAGTAGACAGAGTCTCCGCATCAGATTGAACGCAACGAAGGCCAAGGAAATGCAGTCAGTGACAGGGTTTTCATCGTCGGAAGTATGCCAGCACGCGCCCGATAAATCTTGACTGGATGCGCCAAGCAATTGGCTTTCGGCGCCAATGGGTATCGGGCAGACATGGTTGGCGCAAGCCTTATGCCGCCGATGCCCCCAGCGCGATCTGCTTGGCTTGACTGAAGTCGCTCTTGCCGCTGCCCAGTTTCGGTATGGCGTCCATCGGGATCAGCGTCGACGGCCGCATCAGCGGGTTGAGTCCGGACTTCTCGATGGCATCTTTGATAGCGTCCTCATCGATAGCGCCGGCATACAGTAGCACGACCTTTTCCCCCTTCTTGCCGTCGGGCACCGCGGTGGCCAGGATGTCGACCTCTTCCGGCAGCACCCGGCTGATCGACCCCTCGACGGCACCCAGGCTGACCATCTCACCGCCGATCTTGGCGAAACGGGAGTAGCGATCGACGATAGTGAGAAAGCCGTCCGGATCCAGGTGGCCCTTGTCGCCGGTCTTGTACCATCGTCTGCCATCGAGTTCGACGATCACCTCGGCGGTCTTCCCCGAATCTTTCAGATAACCCAGCATCACCTGGCTGCCGCCGAACAGGATCAGGCCATCCTCGCCCGTCGGCAGGGTCTCCAGGGTCTGTGGGTCGACGATACGGAAGCTGCCGCCGGGCAGCGGCATGCCGACGGTGCCCGGGCGATTACCCTGCTGCTCCTTCCAGTCGCGCGGGTCGATGCGATCGGGGATGTTCACGCTGGCCACCGGTGTGGTCTCTGTGGTGCCGTAGCCCTCGTAGATCTCCTTGTTGAACTTCAGCTTGAAGGCATCGCGCACCTCGGGGCTCAGGCGCTCGGCGCCGGCCACCACCACGCGCAGTGATTCCAGCATCAGCGGATGGATGCGCCGGTTGCGGGTAAACAGCCGCAGGAAGGTCGATGTGCCGCAGAATACCGTGGCCTGGTGTCTGCCGATCGCCTTGGCGATAGTCAGCGCATCAGTGGGGTCGGGGTGGCAGATCGCCGGTATGCCCTCGACCAGCGGCATCAGGCCGGTCACCGTCAGGCCGAAGGCGTGGAATAGGGGCAGCGTGGCCATCACCGTGTCCTCGGCCCGGGTGTCGAGCACGTCGGCCACCTGTTGGATATTGGCCACGATATTGCGGTGACTGAGTACCACGCCCTTGGGTTCACCCTCGCTGCCGCTGGAGAATAGGATCGCGGCCGGCTGCTCCAGGTCCACGCGCCGGCCATACAGCGCATACAGCAGCCGTGCTGGCAGCAATACCGCCGAGGCCAGCAAGGCCAGTTTGCCGAGGGTGCCGATCTCGTCTTTGAGGTCCTCGAGGTAATGCACCTTGACCTTGTCCAGCAGACTGTCGAGCTCAACACCGCGCTGCGCCAATTTTGTGATGAAGCGCCTGGCGGTATAGATGCTTTGCAGCTCGGCCCTGTCGGCAGCCGCGCTCAGGGCGGCCAGGCTGGCAGTGTAGTTCAGGTTGACCACGGTCTTACCCAGCAGCAGGCAGGCCATGTTCGTGATCAGTCCGGCAGTCGTGGTCGGCAGCAGCAGGCCGATGTTTTGCTCCGGGCTGCGCCTGCGGATAAGGCGCGAGAACGCGAACACCGCCGTCATCGTCTTGTGGGCAGACAACTCCGTATCCCCTTGGGCGTCGGCCAGACACAGCGCGCTGCCACGACGCCTGGCGGTGCGCAGCCACTCCAGCGGGATGGGATCGAGTGTGCGGCTATGCTGCTCCCAGGCGTCGACGGACAGGTCGAACACATGCTGCTTGAGCTCAGGCGCCGTAGTGTCCATCGGCAGCGGCCTGCCGAAGGCAACGATCACATCGCTGCGCAGGCGCGTGTTGCGGGCTTCCTGCAATCTGTCGCTGGAGCGCGAGAACCGACTGCCCCACAGACCGCGCAGGTAAAATGGCAGGATGACGCCATCCACCCCCTCGACCGTGCGTTCAAAGCCCCGCTTGAATTCACCCAATTGACCGTTGCGGCTGATCGCGCCCTCCGGAAACAGGCACACCACCTCACCGGCCTTCAGCAGTTCATTGACCTTTCCCAGGGCCTCCTTGCTCTGGCCGCCGGTGATCGGCACCACGCCGAAGATGTCGAGAAACCACCTCAGATACCAGCGCTCATAGATTCCTCGATACATCACGAATCGGATTGGACGTGGGCAGGCGATCTGGATCACTGCCCAGTCCAACCAGCTGACATGGTTGCCCAGCATCAGCACGCCCCCCTGACCGGGCAGATTCTCGAAGCCCACGACCTCGATGCGGTAGCGGCTCGCGAACACGCGCGCCACCACATAGCGCACCAGCGACTGCGGTAGCTGCCAAACGGTGTACAGGGCGCCGGCTAGCGCGCTGGCGGTGAGCAGATAAAACAGGCCAAGACTGCTGGTGCCGCTGAAAGCAAACAATACGGTCAGCCCGAGGAAGCCGAGCATCACCACGTTCTGCACCCAGTTGTTGCCGGCCAGCACCGTGCCCAGTTCCTCGTCCCGGGCGTGGAACTGGATCAGCGCATTCAGCGGCACAATGAACATGCCGCCCGCGACCCCCAACAGGATGAAAGCGACTGCCAGCAATAGGGTCGAAGACAGCTGTGGTATGAAGAACAGCGCGGCAACCACTCCCAGTGCGCCCAATGGCACCAGGCCGGTCTCGATATAGTCCCTCGAGGCCTTGCCGGCCAGCAGCGAGCCGATGATGATGCCGATACCGGAGCAGGCGAGCAGGCCCTGGATGACAACGGTGTTGGTCTCGCCCAGGGCCTCTTTCGCGAAGGCCGGAAACGCGGCCAGCACGACCTGCGAGATCCCCCAGAACACCGACAGGCCGACGATCGACAGCCAGATAGCGCGGTCGCCGAGGATCTTGCCGAGGTTTTCATGCAGGTAGCGCCCCTTGCGGTAATGCGCCCAGTCGAAAACGCCCTCGGCCGCCGCGGCCTGGCCGGCGGGTAGCCGCAGGGCCAGCCAAAACTCCAACATGGAGCAGGCCACCAATACCCAGCCGAGCGGCGCAATCGCCTGCAGCAGCTCGGCCTTGCTGGTGTAGCTCACGCCCGCCAGGCCGCGCTCGAACAACACGGTAAAGACGAAGATCCCGAACAGGATTGCGACAATGGTCACCGCCTGCACGACCGCGTTGGCGGTGGCCAGCTGATCCTTGCCGGCCAGCTCCTTGATGAAGCCATATTTGGCCGGCGAATAGAACGCACTCTGCACCGCCAGCAGAAAGGTCATCGCAAACGAGAACCAGAACCAGCCGGCGTAATAGGACAAGGTGATCAACAGGGTGACGCCCACGGCAACCGCGGCGCTGTAACGCATGATCCGCGGCTTGTGGAAGCGGTCGGACAGGTAGCCCGCCGGCGTGAACAGCAGCACGAAGGGCAGCAGGATCAGTCCGTTTACGATCGCGGTCAGGATGATCTGCGTCTGACCGTCATACACCTTGAATACCGCATTCTGGATCAGGATCTTGTGGCCCAGATCCACGAAGGCGTTGAGAAAAATGATCAGTATGAACGGTATAAACCCGGTGAGTCTGAAGAGCTTGTTCACGGCGTTTTATCTGGCAGTCGTCTTCATGCGTCAGCGAGCTTAGACGTGTCTCCCTCTGGCTGCCAACTTAAATTCTGGTGCTCCGGCGCTGATAATGCAGCGCTCAATGTCGATTCAGGCGGCGAGAGACATGGCGGAGTGTGCGGCAGATATCAAGGCAGAAATCCGCCAAGGCGACATGTCATCATTGACCATCCACTGGCCAGGGAGACCCTTTCTCCAATCGGCTTCTGACTTTGTTGGAGCGACGGCCAGTCAAGTTCACACACGACGAGCAGCGCTTTTACGATTTGGCATTCACCAACCTCGAGGCCAGGGAGTTTCAGCAGCTTGTGAAGCTGGGTCAATGGAAAACTGCGAGGCGTGGCGACAGAATTTTCGATCAAGGGGAAAATGTCAGCTGAATTGCGATGCCGATCTCTGGAAAGATCGCGGCATCGCGCGATGACGAGGAGCTAACGAGTCTTGCAGCGGGTGAACTGATCGGTAGCAGCATCGCGCTGAGCGGTCAGGGCTCACTCTTCGCCGCTTCGTTCACGGAGGACGGTCGCTACATGTCCTGGTCCGTAGCCGACGTCCAAGGTTTTCTCGGCAGGGATCCCGGGCTGGCGCTGAAATTCAACAACATCGTCAACCACAACCTGGTTTCGCAGATCAACCGACTCGCGCTTAGAGTCTGAAGTCCTTCCGTTGGGCGCATGTGCATGATCTCATCTGATGCCCTCAGTCCTCTTCGCCGCCCCGTTTAAACGCGCGGCAGAGTTCCTGCTGGATCGATTCCGGAACGGGTTCATA
>JAHEJD010000093.1:0-4333 GCA_024639005.1 Chromatiaceae bacterium
TGCTCGAGACCGCGATCCTCGAGCGCCAACCCGTAGGTGATGGCCTTGGAGATCGACTGGATCGTGAAGTTCTGGCGAGAATCCCCGACCTGATAGACATGCCCGTCGACGGTCACGATGGCGATGCCCAGCCAGGCGGGATCGGCATGGGTCAATTCGGGGATATAGTTTGCGACCTCGCCACCCGTCATCTCGAGCAGCTCGCTGTGCAGCTGTTCGAGGTATTGCTGTACCGGAGAGAGCTGAAGGGCTTGCGTGTTCATCCAAGACGCCTGGCAGGTATCGTTATCGCGCCCGGCCTGATGTGACCGTCAAACTCGAGTGGGGCGGATGGCACCGGCGGATCGGCTGCCCGAGCACACAATGCAAGACTCGTACCCGGCAGGACCCTGTTCGTCACCGGTGGATCTGTGCCCGGATATGCCAAGCGCCATCGGCGAACGATACCCAACGCAGGTCGTCATTCGCGGGCCGAAAAATTGAAATTAGGCGGCTGACCGCAGATTCACCGCGGTGTCGGTCGCCTGCACCGGTGACGCCGTCTGCGCGTCGTTCCGCCACCATACCCGAGCCTGACGGCCGTCGGCGCCGGCACCTGCCCCAAGTTGAGGCGCCGCGGTCGGTTTCGCACCCAAACGGTGCGGCCTCTGCATACCCTGGGTCAGGGCGCCTGCTTGAAGACGTCTTCCAGAAACGCCAGTGATCGCAGCCAGGATCGCCGGTCGGCCACCTCATGATAGGCCAGGCCGTCCATCCCGTAGCCGTCTGCATAGGGATTCGTGAACGAGTGCTTGGCGCCGCCGTAGATGTCCATCTCCCAATCGACGTTCGCCTGCGACAGCGCCTGCTTGAACGCCTGGATACGCTCCGCCGGGACGAAACCGTCGGCATCGCCGTGCGCGATCAACACCCGGGCCTTCACCTTGGCCGCCTGCTCCGGCGTGGCCGGCGGTAAGGCACCGTGAAAACTCACCACACCCGCGAGATCGGCACCCGCATAGGCCATCTGCATTACGGTGGCACCGCCGAAGCAGTAACCGATCGCCGCGAGTCTTTCGGCATCGACCTTTGGGTGGGCCTTCAACTGCGCCAATGCCAGACTGGCCCGCCGCTGCCAGGCCTCTGCATTTGACGAGATCTGCAGCATCCAGCCCGTCGCCTCATCGGCGTGCCGCGTCATTTTGCCGTCGCCATACATATCTGCCGCAAAGGCGACATAGCCGGTCTCCGCCAGCATCTCTGCGCGCAGTTTTGCGTAGTCATTGAGTCCCCACCACTCATGGGCGACGAGCACGCCGGGGCGTTTGCCGGTGAACGCATCATCCCAATAGAGGTAACCCTTCAATTCGACATCGCCGTCCTTGTAGCTGATCGCCTCCTGGTGCATTACCGCAGTCGCCGAACTACTGGCCAACGATAAGATAATCCCAATCTGCCAGGCCTTCATAAGCCCTCCTCTTTCGCCGATGAATTTGGTATGCGTATGGGTGCGGTCAGGCTAGTCAAGCGCGTACCCGGTCTCGCTCAGCACAAAACGGAAATTATCCCACTGCTCTTCATCGAAGGTGTCGAGGATGTTGCGCCGGCACGAGAGCTGGTACTTGAGCACCTTACGGTGCAGCTTGAAGATCTCTTCCTGTTTCGCATACAGCACCTCCTCGCGGGTCTTCGGGTTCAGCGCGATCCGCTGGAAGACCGCCCGTTCCTGGATGATCTTATTCATCGCGTGGATCAGCGGGACACGATTCTTGTTACGCCACTCGCGAAAGACCTTGATCTGCGCTTTGGTCAGACCGATGGCGTCGCGATTTTCCATGATCAGCGGCATCAAAAAAGGGTGAAAACCCATCTGGCTGAGCATCGACATGCGTTCCTTGGCCAGCTTCCAATCGATGACATCGAAGTCGTTCGCCTTAGCACTTTGGCCGCTGCCCTGCTCGGCGCCGGCCTGGAGACCGACCAGGCACAGGCATAGCGCAGCGGCCCATGTGCGAATCCGTTTATGCCTTGGCATGATGCATTCCTCCCTTTCGGTCCTTTCCACCTATCGAGGGGCCCTGCACATTCCCCTGTGCGGCCATCATCCTCAAATTCGGCTCAAAACGCGACCCCAAGCTGACTCCTTCGGGAAATCCTGCGCACCGACTCCGCAAGATTCCCTCCCGCGAATTAACCAAATTGGGCTTCAACATTGCTGCGCCAGTAACTAGTATTACGAAAACGCGCCACTCAAGGTTTCGGTCGGCCGACCGAACTGGCAGGAAGGATATCCAAAAATTCGAGACTTACACGCCGCATGAGTCGACCCGAACCCAACGTGAGTACGCAAAACCTGGTCAGAGGCAAGCTGCTCGAGCAGCGCTTCAGTGACCTGTGGCAACGCTGCCTGCTGCCGGGCGTGTCCAGCGACCCCAAGGCGATATGGGAGCGGGTGGCGCAGCACTATGCGGAGCCACACCGGCACTACCACGATCAGCAGCACCTGGCGCACTGTCTGGACCAGATCGATCTCGCTGCAGGCCATATCGACAACGCCGACCAGGTGGAGATGGCGATCTGGTTTCACGACATCATCAACGACCCGAAAGCCAGGGACAACGAGCAGCGCAGCGCGCAGCTGTTTCGCAGACTCGGAGACGGCCTTTTCGATCCCGGGTTCATTGATCGGGTCGTGGACCTGATCCTGGTGACCGCCCACCGCGAGCAGCCGGGGGACGCGGATCATCAGTTCATCTGCGATATCGACCTGGCCAGCTTCGGTTGCCCCTGGGAGTGCTTCATGCGGGACTCGGATGCAGTGAAGGCCGAGTTCCCCGGCCCGGAAGAGGACTATTTCCATGGCCAGACCGCCTTTCTGAAAACCCTCCTCGCACGTCCACGCATCTTCATAACGGATTTTTTCAACGCGCGCTATGAGCAGCAGGCCAGGGACAACATCCGGCTGCTGCTGCGCGATATCGAAAAGCGGAGTGCCGGCATAGCGCCGACCCCGACGGCCTGACCTGCGGGTTAGCCTCCCAGATAGCGCAACACCACCATGGTCAGATCATCCGATGGTGGCGCACCGTCGACGAATGCCGCTACAGCGTTGTCCGCCCGTGCGGCGACCTCGGCGGCGCTCGCCTCGGGATCGCCGCGCAGGCAGTCGAGCAGGCGATCCTCGGTGAACAGCTCATGCTGCGAGTTCATCGCCTCGGTGACGCCGTCGGTGTAGAGGATCAACACATCGCCAGGCGCCAGTCTCAACCCGGCCGATGCATAAGTGGCTTCCTCGTCGACACCCGCCAGGATCCCCGGCGGTGCGGGCAGAAAATCAAACTGCCCTCCCTTCTTGCCCAGCACCATCGGATTGTGGCCGGCACAGACATAGCGCAGCTCACCGGTGCGGCGATTCAGAATAGTGACCATCAGGGTGACGAACATGCAGCGCTCGTTGTCCTCGCACAGCGCGGCGTTAAGCCGCTGCACGGCCCACTCGAGGGTCTGCGGTCGCAGCATCTCGGTGCGCAGCAGCGTCATGGCCCGGACCATGAACAGCGAGGCCGGCACGCCCTTGCCCGAGACATCGCCGATCGCGATGCAGTACTCGTCGTCGCCAAGCGCGAAGACATCGTAGAAGTCACCGCCCACGTGCCGTGCCGGCACCATCTCGGCGGTGATATCGAGTTCCGGGCGCAGATCGAGATCGCGCGGCAACATGCCCGCCTGTAGCTCCTGCGCAATGCCCAGTTCCTTCTCGATATGCTCGTAGCGCAGCCGCGCTTCCAGGGCCCGCTGCATCATCTGGTTGCGCGCGCGAAAGCGCTCGGCAAACAGGCGCATGAAATTTCTGGCGATCTGCGGATTGGTAATGAAATCGCTCCAGAAGTCGGACTCGGACACCGCCAGCAGCACGCTGGGCTGCGCGGCCGCGACGAAGGCGGTGGCGGGACGGCCGTCGATGATCGAGATCTCACCGACGCACTCCCCGGGCTCGATCAGAAAGTCGCCATCCCCTGTAGACCGCTCGAGGTTCACGTTAAGGCGACCTTCGACCAGCATATAGAGCTTGTCGTTCTTCTGACCGGGCGACAGCAACAGGTCGCCGGGCGCCAGCTGCCGCACCTCACAATAATCGAGGAGTTCCTCCAGTGTGCCGACCGGGATATCGAGGAAGATCTCTTGCGCGGCGATTCGATCGAGCCACCGCCTCGCCACGCCTGACCGGCGTTCGTTTTCGGCACGTGGTTCGGGCGGCTTGGCCGCCGACGCATCAACGGGGCTGCTCTGACGACGTCGATCGACGCCACGCCGCTTGTCGCTCATCGGGAGGTCGCGCTCTAGGATTTTGCTA
>JAHEJD010000093.1:4433-7397 GCA_024639005.1 Chromatiaceae bacterium
CGAAGGCCAGAGGTTCCGGCATTTAGCCTTCCTGGTGTGACAAGTTCGTGACATTGCGATCGGCGGCCTTGCTGACGTCACTTGTCCGCCTCGCCCAGTCTGTTTTCTACCTTATATTCGCTGGTCTGGCGCAGCCGCGCGCCGATGATCCGGGTGAGATTGCGAAACAGCCGGAACGCCAGGATCGGAAACCGCCGGGTGAGCCGGTCGATACGTCCCCAGCTCAGCACCAGCAACTGGCTATCCTGTAGCGCGACGACATCGGCGGTGCGCTGCCCGCCCGCCAGCGGCCCGACCTCACCGCACAGGTCGCCGACGTTCATCACCCGCAGGTGCTTGACCGCGCCGTCTTCCCTGCGCTTCTGCGCCTCGACGCGGCCCTCCAGCACTACGAACATCTCGTTGCCGGTCTCGCCCTCGCGGATGAAGCGTTCGTCCTTGGCGAAATGGCGGATCTCGCTGGCCAGCAGGATCTTCTTGATCTGCCAGATACGCATCCCCTGAAACAGCGCCGATTTCTGCAGCGCCTCCTTCTGCACCTTGTAGGAAAGCAGATCCCAGACGGTCAGCAGCTCGGTCGAACCGAGCAGCAGCGGTGTCAGCACGAAGGTGGCCAGCAGTGCGATCAGGATCACCATGGCGCTCAGCAGGCCGAAGTTGACCACCGGCTGGAAGCTCGAGGTGGCGAACACCACAAAGCCCGCGGCCAGCGCGATCGAGGTCGCAAAGATCGGTACCGCCTCGGCGCGGATCATCGCCACCAGCGCGTCCGCGCGGCTCTCGTGGCGTTTTAGCTCCTCGTGAAAGCGCGACATCACGTGCATGGTGTCGTCGACGCAGATGCCCAGCGCGATCGCCGCGACCATGCTGGTGCCGGCATTCAGCGGGATACCGGCCAGCGCCATCACCGCGAACAGCATCGCGACTGGGAACAGATTCGGCAGCAGCGCGATCATGCCCGCGCGCAGGCTCACGAACAGCATCGAGACCAGCGCGACGATCACGCCGCCGACCAGCAGCAGCGACTGCAGCTGGCTGTACGCCATCTCCTCGACCGCCCGGTTCGACAGCACCGACTTGCCGGTGATCTCGACCCGCAGCGCGGGATCGATATTGGCATCGATGAAGGTCTGCAACTCGGCGATAGCGCGGTTGAGCACATCCGACGAGCTGATGTTGTGGCGCACCAGGATGCGCGCGCGATCGAAGCGCTCGGAGACGAAACCGGCGACGTCGCGGTGCCGGATGAACAGCATGTACTCGCGCACCATGTCGTCGGCCTCCGGCAGCCAGAGCGCCTCGTCCTCCTCCCCACCCTCCATGACCGTGTTGACCAGCGCGACGAAGTCGGCGAACGAAAACGAGCGGTCGAACTCGTGCATGTCGTCCAGAAACCGCTGGATCTTCTGGACCTCTTCGAGGTACTTGACCTGCAGAAAGGTGTTGTCGATGCCCCCGTCGACCACGATCGAAAACGAGTGCACGCCGGACAGCTCGTCGTGGATGCGCTCGACATTCGTGCGCAGGTCCGACTGCGGGTCGAGGTAATCGAGCAGGTTGTTGTTGATGCGCAGCTGGGTCGCCGCCAGGATGGCCGCGACCGCCAGCACCCCGGCCGTGACCAGCACCTTCAGGCGATGCCGCTGGGCCGCCTGCAGCAGACCGACCGCCCAGCGCTGGAACCAGGTCTGGACCTGGCCGCGCGCGGTGCCGGCGCTCGCGCGGTGCCCGAGCCAGCGGAGCATCACCGGCACCAGCACCGCGGTGATCACGAAGTTGAACAGCAGCCCGGTCGAGGCCACCAGCCCGAACTGATAGAGCAGCTGGATGTCGTTCAGCGCGATCGACAGGAAGCCCAGATAGGTGGTCACGAAGGTCAGCAGCACGGCCACGCCCATGTTGTCGGCCATGCGCCCGATGGCCGCGCGTCGCTCCAGGCCGTCACGCACGCCGGCCGCATACTCGGCCAGCAGGTGGATGTCCTCGGTGGAGCCGATGATGATCACCAGCGCCGGCACGATCGAGGTCATGATATTGACCGGTATCCCGAGCCAGCCCATGAAGCCCAGCGTCCACAGCACGCTGACGCCGGCGGTGGCCAGCGGCATCAGCGCGGCCGTCGCGCGGCGCAGGCTGAACGCCAGGGTCAGCAGCAGCACCAGTACCGAGAGCGGCAGAAAGACCTGCTGATCGCCGCGCAGCTTGGTGGTCAGGTCGCTGCGCATCGCGGCCGCCCCGACCTGATAGACGGTCTCGATGTGTTCGCGCAGCGGTGCGATCTGCTGCTCGATCGCCGCGGTAATCTCGCGATCGAAGTTCGGATCCGCCGGCCCGCGCCGCAGGTAGACATTGATCGCCAGGGTCTGGCCGTCGGCCGAGATCAGGTTGCCCAGCACCAGCGGGTTGCGGATCGCATCCGCGCTGATCTGCGCCGCCTCGGCCGGGGTCTCCGGCAGGTTCTCCAGATAGGGTTTGACGTAGATGGTGTCGTCGACGTTCTGGAGGTTCTTCGCATCGAACAGGCTCGCGGTGCCCACCACGCCGGGCAGATCGGCGATCGCGCGCAGCGCATAGCGCGCCTGGACGAGCTTGTCACGATCGAAGATCTCCGGGTCGCGCAGCACCACGATGGCGACATCCTCGGCGCCGAAGGTCTCCTCGGTGGCGACGAAGTAGTCCCAGGCCGGCGTGCCCTTCTCGAGCATGCTCTCGGCCGAGACCTGGACGCGGAGTTGGGAGAGTTGGGTGGCGGCAAGAGTCGACAGGAAGCCGAGGACCAACAGCACGGCCCAGGGGTGGGCCGCGGCATATCGGATGAGGCGCTTCACCCTGTGTTTTCCCGGACGATGGCGATCATGCGCGTGTGCAAATCCCTTTGATCGGTAGGTGTTCTAAATTAGAGAAAAAAGGGGTCGGTGACAATCGCCAATCATTCGCATTCCGAAGCCGGCTGCGCGAAAGGTC
>JAHEJD010000039.1:0-1898 GCA_024639005.1 Chromatiaceae bacterium
CGGCATCGATCGCGGAAATGACCGCTTTTTCCGGCACATTGGTGAACAATGCGATCTTGCGCCGCTCGCTCTCCGGCACCGGTCGGTCCGCGCGGCACACAAGCACGTCCGGCTGGATGCCGATGGAACGCAGTTCCTTTACCGAGTGCTGTGTGGGCTTGGTCTTCACCTCGCCCGAGGTCGGAATATAGGGCACCAGTGTCAGATGCATGAACAATGCATGGTCGCGCCCTATCTCGATACCCATCTGACGAATTGCCTCGAGAAACGGCAGCGACTCGATATCGCCGACCGTACCCCCTATCTCGATTAGCGCGACGTCTGCACCACCGGTCCCGCGCTGGATACAGTCTTTGATCTCGTTGGTGATATGCGGAATGACCTGTACCGTGCCGCCAAGGTAATCACCGCGGCGCTCCTTACGAATTACGTTCTCATAGATCTGCCCGGTGGTGAAATTGTTGTTGCGCCCCATCGTCGTGCGGATGAAGCGCTCGTAATGACCCAGATCGAGATCGGTCTCAGCGCCATCCTCGGTAACAAAGACCTCGCCGTGCTGAAAAGGACTCATCGTCCCGGGGTCGACGTTGATGTAGGGATCGAGTTTGATCATCGTGACCTTGAGGCCACGCGCTTCGAGCAGGGCACCAAGGGATGCAGAGGCAATACCTTTGCCAAGGGACGACACAACGCCGCCCGTAATGAAGACGCATTTAGCCATGGGCCGGAGGGCTCGACGGAGGTTGCAACGGACGGGAGCAAACGGTACCAGAAGCCCCTTCCGCACTCAATTCGGAAAAGCTTTGCGCGCCCGACGCCTCTTAGATATCGATCACGATCGCGACGATGATTGTCTGAAATTTCAGCTCTTTACAGGCAGACTACCCGATTTCTCGCTAGTGAGTATGAAAGCAATCGTCTATAGTGGGGTCTGCTCGGATGGAAAGAGGCCCGAGTTCGCGCCGATTGCTCGCTTGGTCCAACAAGGGTACTGTCGTCGCTAGGAATTACGGAAATGCATTAAAGAATATATATCTCAACCACGTACTTTAGTAAGGAGTTATCCAAATGCGGAAGTTTGCAAAAGCATTCGGCGCTGCGGTTGTCGCAGGCGCAGCTGCACTCACGATGTCGTCGGCGAGCGCCTGGTGGGGTGGACCGGGGTACGGCGGCGGCGGACCCTGGGGCGGCGGTGGACCCTGGGGCGGTGGACCCTGGGGCGGCTCGGGATGGGACAACAGCTACAATCGTGGTTCCGGCTACGGCAACACCTCCGGCTGGGGTGACGGCTACGGTTCCGGCGATGCGGCGGGCGCCGGCGATTTCAGTATGAACATGAGCGGCCGCGGCAACACCAACATGCGCGGTTATGGCTCTGGGTATGGCTACGGTGACGGCTACGGCCGCGGCTATAACTATAGTTCTCCCTACTACGGCGGCTACGGCGGCGGTCCTTGGGGCGGCTATCCGGGGGGTGGTGGTTACGGCCCCGGTTATATGGCCCCACCAGCAGCACCCGAGGCACCCGCAGCCGAATAGAGCAGCGGCCCCTAAAAAGCAAAAAAACCCGCCCTGTCCAGGGCGGTTTTTTTTGGGGGTTTCAAACATTTGTTGATCGAGATCAAAAAAATTCGCACAATCCATCCTCAAGCGGTTCGAGGCAAGCACGTTGGCCAACAAAAACGTCATTTCACTCGACAAAATTAAAGTCGCCTGCCGAGACTGCAGTCTCTCTGTGCTCTGCCTGCCTATGGGGCTGCGTCCCGAAGACGTCGATCGTCTGGATGCCATCGTCAAGCGGAGCAGGCCACTTCAGCGCGGCGACCATCTATTCCGCACCGGCGAGAACTTCCGCAACCTGTACGTCGTAAAAACGGGCGCCGTGAAGACCTTCACAC
>JAHEJD010000039.1:1998-14988 GCA_024639005.1 Chromatiaceae bacterium
CGTCTGGATGCCATCGTCAAGCGGAGCAGGCCACTTCAGCGCGGCGACCATCTATTCCGCACCGGCGAGAACTTCCGCAACCTGTACGTCGTAAAAACGGGCGCCGTGAAGACCTTCACACAGACCAACGACGGCGACGAACAGGTCGTCGGCTTCCATCTGCCCGGCGAAGTCCTGGGCCTGGACGCCATTCAAGACGGCAACCATGGTTGTAACGCCCGCGCGCTGGAAACGACGGCGATCTGCGAGCTGCCGTTCGACCGTCTCTCGGACCTGTCCGCGAACATCCCCAGCCTGCAGCACCAGATGTTTCGGCTGCTCAGCAAAGAGATCAGCCACGAGGCCGAGATGATGACCCTGCTCGGCCGTGGTACCGCCGAGGAGCGGGTCGCATCCTTCCTCCTCAGCCTGTCCGAACGCTTCAGAAGGCGTGGATTCTCGGCGACTGATTTCTTCCTGAGCATGTCGCGCCAGGAGATCGGCAGCTACCTGGGCCTCGCACTGGAGACCGTCAGCCGCCTGTTCACACGCTTTCAGGATGAAGGCATTCTCAAGGTCGACCGCAAGCACGTGCAGATCCTCGACATCGACCGTCTGCGCACCATGGTGGCGCACCAGCCACACTGTGAGCCCCATCTGGCTCACCCCTCGAGTTGATCTGGCTCAACTCAAAAGCGACAAAAATAATTGCAGCGTATTAGCAAAACCTCAATTTGATCTAGGTCAAAGCATCCCCACCTAACTTCTCTAGTCTCCGCAGCTAGGTTGTCCCACAGCCCGCGTGGGTCGTCCAACCGCAAACCTCTCTTTGACTTTCGGAGACGCTTCATGGAGTCACAGACCACTTACAATTATAAGGTCGTGCGTCAGTTTTCGATCATGACTGTCGTTTGGGGCATCGTCGGCATGCTCGTCGGCGTTGTCATCGCGGCCCAGCTGGCCTTCCCCGATCTGGTGCTTTGGGACGGTATACCCTGGTTGAGTTACGGCCGCCTGCGCCCGCTGCACACCAACGCGGTGATCTTCGCGTTCGGCGGATCCGCGTTGTTCGCCACCTCTTATTATGTAGTGCAAAGGACCTGCCAGGCGCGATTGTTCGGCGGCCCGCTGGCCGCGTTCACCTTCTGGGGCTGGACGGTCGTCATCCTGCTTGCCGCCATCACGCTGCCACTGGGCATCACCAGCGGGAAAGAGTACGCGGAACTCGAGTGGCCGATCGATCTCCTGATCGCGGTTGTATGGGTCGTCTATGCGGTCGTGTTTTTCGGCACCATCATGAAGCGCAAAGCCAAGCACATCTATGTCGCCAACTGGTTCTTCGGCGCGTTCATTCTGACCATTGCCGTGCTGCACATCGTCAACAGCGCGTTCGTTCCGGTCACGCTGACCAAGGGTTACAGCTTCTATCCGGGGGCGATCGACGCCATGGTGCAGTGGTGGTACGGGCACAATGCGGTCGGCTTTTTCCTCACCACCGCCTTCCTCGGCATGATGTATTACTTCATTCCCAAGCAGGCGGGGCGTCCGGTCTATTCCTACCGCCTGTCGGTTGTACACTTCTGGGCGCTTATCTCGACCTACATGTGGGCGGGCCCACACCATCTTCACTACACCGCGCTGCCTGACTGGGCACAGTCGATGGGCATGGTGTTCTCACTGATCCTGTTGGCGCCCTCCTGGGGCGGGATGATCAACGGCATCATGACCCTGTCCGGTGCCTGGCATAAATTGCGTACCGACCCGGTCCTGAAGTTCCTGATCGTGTCGCTGTCGTTCTACGGCATGTCGACCTTCGAAGGCCCGATGATGTCGATCAAGACCGTGAACGCCTTGTCGCACTACACCGACTGGACGGTCGGCCACGTGCACTCCGGCGCGCTTGGCTGGGTCGCCATGGTCTCGATCGGCTCGCTGTACTACTTGATCCCACGGCTATTCGGCAAGATCGAGATGTACAGCACAAAGCTGGTCGAGGTCCACTTCTGGACCGCCACCATCGGCGTCGTGCTGTACATCGCGGCCATGTGGATCGCCGGTGTCATGCAGGGCCTGATGTGGCGTGCAGTCAACGCGGACGGAACGCTGACCTACTCCTTCATCGAGTCGGTAGAGCGCACGTATCCTTTCTACTACGTACGGCTACTCGGCGGGGCACTGTTCCTGACCGGCATGTTTTTCATGGCTTACAACGTCTGGAAGACGGCCGCACAAGGCAACGTCAGCGACGCTGACGACATCATCGCCGCGCCGGCCGCCCACTGATCCGTAGGAGTACTAACAATGTCACATGAAGTCGTTGAAAAGAACATCGGCCTGCTGGCGATCCTGGTAATTCTGGTGATCAGTGTTGGTGGCCTGGTCGAGATCGTTCCGTTGTTCTTTCTTACCGAGACCACGGCACCTGCACCGGGCGTGAAGAAATACAGCGCGCTGCGGCTGGAAGGCAGGGACGTCTATATCCGCGAGGGGTGCTACAACTGCCACTCGCAGATGATCCGCCCGTTTCGCGCCGAGACCGAGCGCTACGGACACTACTCGGTTGCCGGGGAATCGGTGTACGACCACCCCTTCCAATGGGGTTCCAAACGTACGGGCCCCGATCTGGCCCGCGTCGGCGCGCGCTACAGCGATGACTGGCACTACGTGCACCTCAACAATCCGCGCGACGTAGTGCCGGAATCCAATATGCCTGCTTACCCCTGGCTGACTGACGCAACCCTGAGCGGCGATCACACCGGCGCCAAGATGAAGGCCATGAACATCGCCGTCGGCGCAACCTGTCCCACCTGTGAGCTCTACAGCGAGGAGGAGATCGCGAACGCCCAGAAGGCCGTCCAGGACAAGACCGAGGCACAGGCACTGGTGGCCTATCTGCAGGGCCTCGGTCTGGCCTCCAAAGAGTGGTGACCGCCATGGACCTCAACGATATCCGAGCCTGGCACACCCTGGTACTGATGATCGCGTTCATCGGCATCGTATTCTGGGCCTACAGCAAGCGCCGCAAGAAAGGCTTTGACGAGGCCGCGAACCTGCCTTTTGCCGATGACAAGGAGCATAAGGCGACGATTAACAAGGAGAACCTGTCATGAGCGCGTTCTGGAGTGGGTGGATCATCATCCTAAGCGTGGCCAACATCCTGGGCTGCGTCTGGCTTATCTGGTGGACCATGCGTCGCCGCACCGGCGAGGCCGCCCAGGGTGATGTCACCGGACATACCTGGGACGGCGATCTGCAGGAATACAACAACCCGCTGCCGCGCTGGTGGCTGTGGCTGTTCTACATCACACTGATCTTTGCCGTTGGCTACCTCGCCCTCTATCCGGGCCTGGGCGACTTCAAAGGCGTGCTCGGCTGGTCGTCGCAGGGTAGCCAATACACCGCGGAGATGGACAAGGCCGCAGAGAAATACGACCCGATCTTTAAACAGTATGCGACCGTCGCGGTCGCCGACCTGGCAAGCAAGCCCGAATATCAGGAGGCCCGGAACATGGGTAAGCGCCTGTTTCTGACCTACTGCATGCAATGCCACGGTTCCGATGGCGGCGGCGCGCGCGGCTTCCCCAATCTGAAAGACGATGAATGGCAGTGGGGCGGTTCTGCCGATCAGATCAAGGCCTCGATCGCCAACGGACGCAATGCCGTAATGCCCGCGCAGGCCCACTTGGGCGAAGAAAAGGTCGACCAGGCCGCCGCCTATGTCATGAGTCTGGCGGGCCGAAACGTGGACGCGGCCGAGGCCGCTGCCGGCAAAGAGGTCTTCATGACCGCGGGCTGCATCGGCTGCCACGGCATGGACGGCACCGGCAATCCGCTGCTGGGCGCGCCGAACCTGACCGACAACATATGGCTCTATGGCGGCAGCGCCGGCGCCATCAAACAGACCCTGCACAAAGGGCGTGCCGGCGTGATGCCCGCACAGCAGGATCTGCTCGGCGACGAGAAGGTCCATCTACTGACCGCCTACGTGTACAGCCTGTCCAAGCAATAGGATGCGGCCCGGCCGCGCGTACGTCTGCGGATAATGCGAATTATCAACGACGTGCGCGCGGGCGATCAAACATTCTAGAAAGCATTGCATCCCGCCTGAGGGGGCAACCCTTATGTCGATGCCCTCAGGGAGGATGTGGCCTGATCATGACAGAATGCCGGGAGACCCTGCCCGGCCAATTCACAGGAAAGCCGCATGCCCACCCTGCCCACCACTCGGCATGACAACAACCAGCTCCCGGTAACCCAGCAGATCGTCTCTGTGATGTGGCCTTCGTTTCTTACGGCGAGTGTGGCCACGATAATATTTTTCACACTCTTCGATCCGACCGAACTGGCAATGATCGGCGGCTTCCCAAACCTGACGCGCACCGGCGGCTACACCATCGGCTTCTTCTGCTTCTGGTTGCTGACATCGGTCAGCTGTGCGCTGACCTGTTACTTCCGGCGCCCGACGAATCTCCGCAAACCCGACGAAGCACCCCCGCAATCCTGACGACGGAACAGCAGACGATGTCTCAAACTGCCGCGAAAGATAATCAAGCGCCGATCGAACAGGAGCTCTACAAGAAACGCGAAAAGATCTATCCACGCGAGGTACACGGCGTGTTCGCCGCGCTGCGTCTGCTCGCCATGGCCGCCCTGCTCGGCTTTTACTATGGCATGCCCTGGATCAATTGGGATGACCGCCAGGCGATTCTGTTCGACCTGCCGGCGCGCAAGTTTTATATCTTCGGTCTGACCTTCTGGCCGCAAGACTTCTTCTATCTTTCGATGCTGCTCATCATCGCCGCCTTCTCACTTTTTCTTTTCACTGCGTTGGCCGGGCGTCTATGGTGCGGCTACGCCTGTCCACAGACCGTGTGGACCGAAATCTACATGTGGATCGAACGCAAGATAGAAGGCGGATCACGCAAGCAGAAGAAGCGTGACCAGGGACCTCGCGACGCCTCCTTCTTTCGCATCAAGCTGGCGAAGCACAGCGCCTGGCTGCTTTTTTCTTTATGGACCGGCCTCACTTTCGTGGGCTACTTCACACCGATCCGTGAACTCTGGGGCAGCGGGCTGACCTGGAACCTCGGTCCCTGGGAGACCTTCTGGATCTTCTTTTACGGCTTCGCTACCTACGGAAACGCGGGTTTCATGCGCGAGCAGGTGTGCATATATATGTGCCCCTATGCGCGCTTTCAGAGCGTCATGTTCGACCATGATACTTTGATCATTTCCTATGATGAGCAGCGCGGTGACCCGCGCGGCTCACGCAAGCGGGGAACGCCCTCCAGCAGCGTCGGATTGGGTGACTGCATCGATTGTGGCCTGTGCGTCCAGGTCTGCCCGGTCGGTATCGATATCCGCGACGGCCTGCAGTATCAATGCATCGGCTGCGCCGCCTGCATCGATGTCTGCGACGACATCATGGACAAGATGGGCTATCCGCGCGGGCTGGTGAAGTACACAACTGAAAATGCGCTGCAGGGCAAGCCGACCAAGACCATTCGTCCCCGGCTCCTGGTGTATGTCTCGGTCCTGACTTTCGTCAGTGCTGCGCTGGTGTATGCCCTGTGGACACGCATCCCGCTCGAAGTCGATATCCTTCGTGACCGCAATGTCCTATACACGGAGACCGACGAGGGCCTGGTCCAGAACGTCTACAACTTGAAAATCATCAACATGGATGATCAGCTTCATCGCTACAGTCTATCCGTGTCAGGGCTCGAGGGCCTGCGGGTGATCGGCCAGACCGAGGACATCGAGATCGTAAGCGGTGCCGTGGCCGATCTGCCGCTGCGCGTCGAGATCGATCCGTTTGCATTGAAATCCACGAGCAGCGAAATCATGTTCCATATCGAGTCGACCGTCACACCCGAGATCGCCATCGAGGAGCGCGCCCGCTTCCTCGGTCCGGTGATGCGTTGAATCGGAGCCTTGCATGCGTCCACCTCGCGAAGACACCGAACCCTGGTACAAGCAGTTTTGGCCATGGTTCCTGATCAGCCTGCCGCTGAGCGTGGTAATCGCGTCGATCGTCACCATCAACATTGCGATTGAAAGCGATGACGGTCTGGTGAGCGACGATTACTACAAGGAAGGCCTGGGGATTCACAAGGACGCCGACAGCACGACATTGGCAAAGACGCTGGGCATCGCCGCAGCGGTCCGCTTCGACCGGGAAACCGGCGCCATCGCCGTGACCTTCGAACGGCCACTGCCGGCGCAGAGTGATGTCTTGTCGCTCAAGGTGACGCACCCGACGCGACCCAATCAGGATCAGCTGGTTCAGCTCACGCCATCCGACGGGCAGGAGTACCTCGGCCGCCTCGATCCCCTGGGGCCCGCACGATGGAAACTCGAACTGCGGCCCGATGACAGATCCTGGCGCATCGAGGGCCGACTGGCGCTACCGGATACGACGACCGCACGCCTCGATTAACCGGTCGATGGCGGTCACTGACGTTGGTACAGGCGCCGCCACGCGGCCTCACCGCCGCAAGCCTGCTCGATTGCCTGCAAGCGCGACTGATGCGCATCCAGTTCCTCGCTGCTGGCCTGGACCACGACGAGATTGACCGCCTCGCGCGCGACGCGCCGAATGCCTGAATGCTGCCCATCCGGACGTTCGGACACCGCAGCCGCGTCCAAGGACAGCGCACGCTGGCCGCCGCTCATGGCCAGATAGACATCGGCGAGGATCTCGGCATCCAACAGCGCACCGTGCTTGTCACGCCGACTGTTGTCGACGTCGTATCGGCCGCATAAGGCATCGAGGCTATTGCGCTGACCTGGATGCTTCTTGCGCGCCATGACCAGGGTATCGAGCACCGCGCAGCACTCGTCGACCTTCCCGAACTTATCGACGTGCGCCAACTCGGCATCCAGAAATCCGACATCAAACGGGGCATTGTGAATCACCAGCTCCGCGCCCTGCAGGTAGGTCATGAGATCGCCGGCGATATCCGCGAAGCGCGGTTTATCTGCCAGGAATTCGTTGGTGATGCCGTGCACCTCGACAGCCGCCGCGTCGATCTCACGGTCCGGCTGCAGATAGACATGAAAATTGTTGCCGGTGGGGCGTCGCTCCATCAGCTCAACGCAGCCGATCTCGATGATGCGATGCCCCTGCTCGGGCTCCAGGCCGGTGGTTTCGGTGTCGAGTACGATCTGTCTCATGTGCCCAGGATTGCGGTTGGATAGCAGCCCGCAGCATCCCGCAGTCGGGGCCACGATTTCAAGTCCTACGAATAGCCGATCAAAGCCCCCCATATACGTAGAGAAGATAGGTATTGAGGAGATAGATCAGAAAAAGCGAAAACCCCACCCAGCCAACAGGACCGAACACGAGTCCGCGGGGCCGGTACAGCAGGCCGATAATGGCTACGCCGGTCATCATGACGGTGGAAAAGGCGGAGATGGCGTGTGTGGTCGAGACTGCATCGAACAGCGGACCGGGCAGGTACATGATGTCGTCTATAGCCAATATCCCGATATTGAACAGATTGCTCCCGAACAGATTGCCGATCGCCATATCCAGGGCACCGAGGCGCAGTGCGGCCACTGTGACGACCATCTCCGGCACCGAGGTCACGAACGCGACGAACAGGGTACCGACAAAGCTCTCGTGCCACCCCATCTCGAACGCCAGCGCCTTCGCCACAAAGGGCAGCCATACGCCGGCCGCCAGGATGACCAGCGCGGCCAGGCTGTATCTGAGGATCGCATCGCGCAGCGACAGTGCCGGATAGGAATCCGTCTTGGCCTCCGTGAACGCCCTGACCTGTTCGGTTTCATAGTGAAAAACGGCACGCATCGACACCATGTAGAGGATCAAGATCACCGGGGTGTAAAGGCCAATGTGCCCGAGGGCCATGGATTTCCCCAACGAGGCCGCCAAGATACCAAGACCCGCCAGGCCGACCAGCAGAATGCCAAATCCTGCCGATAAGATATGCCCCCTGCTCGCCCGACAGAAGATCGACTCCTCGCGGTTCAGCATATCGAGCAGGAAAAGCAGCAGTAGGTTGAAGACACAGCTGCCGAGCACATCACCCACCGCGATATCGGGCGCATTCGCGACCGCCACCGAACTCACTCCCGTCACCAATTCCGGCAACGAGGTGACGCTGGCGAGCATGACCACACCGATCCAGGTGCCGCCAAGGCCCGTCTTGTCGGCGATCGCGTTGCCGTATCGCGACAGGTTCACTCCCGCCACCCCGATCAGCGCAAGACACAGCAGAAACTGAAGCCAGATCACCTAATCTGCACCTCCGCAGCGCGAGGGAATTGGGGAAGGGTCGATCAGCCCACGGGTGCAAGACGACGCCGTCCGGATACCACCAGGTCGGCAACCGAAAGCGATTCTCGACCGGTGTAGGAGACTATTCCGGTTGATCACCAAGCGTGAGATGGTAGCGCCGCACCAGGCCGGCAGTCGACGAGTCGACACTGGGTGACAGTGCGGTGGCGCGGAAGTCGGCGAGGATATGACTGGCCAGCTGCTTGCCCAGTTCGACGCCCCATTGGTCGAAGGAGTCCACGCCCCAGATTACCCCCTGTACGAACACCTTGTGCTCATACAGCGCGATCAATGCGCCGAGAATTCGCGGCGTGAGCTGGTCGATGACCAGCATATTACTCGGCCGATTGCCGGGGAAAATTCGATGCGGCACCAGTCGCTCGATCGTCTCGGGGGCAATCTTACCGGCCGCGAGTTCGGCGCGCGCCTCGGACTCGGTGCGGCCACGCATGAGCGCTTGCGCCTGCGCCAGGCAGTTAGCAACCAATTTGTCATGATGGTCTTCCAACGGGCTGTGACTACGCAGCGGCAGGATGAAATCCGTTGGGATCAGGCGCGTGCCCTGGTGAATCAGCTGAAAAAAGCTGTGTTGCGCATCGGTACCCGGCTGACCCCAGATCACCGGGCCCGTGTCGTAATCGACCGGCACGCCGTCGCGAGTGACACGCTTGCCGTTACTCTCCATATCGACTTGCTGCAGATAGTCTGGAAGGTACTGCAGGTTCTGATCATAGGGGATCACGGCCAGGGTGTCGGCACCGCCAAAATTGTTATACCAGATGCCCAATAGCGCCAGAATGACTGGCATATTGCGCTCCGGCGGCGCCTCGACGAAATGTTCGTCCATGTCATGCGCGCCATACAGAAGCCCTTCGAAATGCTGCATGCCGACCGCCAGCGCAATTGGCAGACCGATCGCCGACCACAGAGAATAACGACCGCCGACCCATTCCCAAAACTCGAACATATTGGCAGGATCGATCCCAAATTCCGTCACCGCCGCACCATTGGTCGATACCGCAACGAAATGCCGCGCGATCGCGGCCTCCGTCTTCAGGGCCTGAAGACACCATGCACGCGCTGATTCGGCGTTGGTCAGGGTCTCCTGGGTGGTGAAGGTCTTCGAGGCGACGACAAACAGCGTCCGCGCCGGATCGAGTCGACCCAGCGTCTGGGTCAGCTGTGCCCCGTCGACATTGGAGACGAAGTGCACTCGCAACCTGGCATCCTGATAAGGATATAGGGCCTCGCATACCATCTTCGGGCCCAGGCTGGAGCCCCCGATGCCGAGACTCACGACATCCGTAATGCGCTGCCCGGTATGGCCCAGCCAGCGGCCTTCGCGTACTTCGGCGGAAAATTCCCGCATGCGGTCGAGCACCGATCGGATCCCCGGCATCACGTCGTCACCATCGACCTGATAACTGCGCGGGCCGAGATTGCGCAGCGCCATATGTAATACCGCCCGCCCTTCGGTATTGTTGACCTTTTCGCCGCGCAGCAGGCTGTCACCCCATAAGGTCAGGTCCGCAGTCTGCGCCAGCGCGAACAGCCGGCGCAGGGTCTCATCGGTAATCAGATTCTTAGAGTAGTCCAGGTGGATGCCACAGCCGTCGAGGCTGTAGCGTTGGGAACGCTCGGGATCCTGCTCGAACAGGTCGCGCATGCGCAAACCGTCGAACGCCTTCCAGTGTGCTTCGAGCGCCTTCCATTCCGGGGTATGGCTGATCAGTGACATGAGACAGGGATCGACAGCTTGGGTAAGGTGGAGACCGGCCTGTACGGCCCGAGTGTCGGCGAGTTGTACCATGTATACCCAGGCCAGGCCAACCGATCGGGGATTTCCGCGCCGCGGCGCGCCGAACTTCAGAATCAGCGGGTAGAGACCATTGAACGACGCATTCATCGATGCCTGCGTAAAGCATGACAAGGCCCTGCGCGCACGGGTGAAACTGCTCGGCCAGCTGCTCGGCGACGTCATCAGCAGTCAGGCCGGCAGTGATATCCTGCGCACCATCGAGCGCCTGCGGAAGGGTTTCCTCCAGCTGCGCGAACACCCCGATCCAGAGCGTCTCGCGCGGCTCAAGAATGTCATCGCCAAGCTGTCGCCCGATGCACTGCGTCCGGTGATTCGGGCCTTCAGTGTCTACTTCCAGCTGGTCAACACCGCCGAGGAAAGCTTCCAACATCGCCAGCGCCGGCGCATTGCGGCCAAGGGCGGCGTGCTGTGGAAGGGTTCATTCGACGCCTGCCTGCGCGATCTGCGTGACATGGGCGTCGACCCGGACGAGCTGCAGGATCTGTTCGAAGAAATTCGCTACATGCCGGTGTTCACGGCGCACCCGACCGAATCGAAGCGCCGCTCGATCATGCTGCAGATGCGCCGCATCTTCGAGAGCAACGAGGCCCTGGACGCACCACGGACCTCGGTCGACCATACAGAGACCCACACGCGCGATCTGCGGACCCATATCCAGACACTCTGGAAGACCGATGAGGTGCGGCCCTCCAGACCCGATGTCAGACACGAGATCCGCATGGGGATGTATCACTTCAAAGAGGCCTTGTTCGACGCCATCCCTGTGGTCTACCGACGACTGGATGGGGCCATTCGGCGCGCCTATCGGGACCACCCGAATTTCCACGGTGTCGACGTACCCTCGATGATCCGTTTCGGCAGCTGGATCGGGGGCGACCGCGACGGCAATCCGAATGTCACCGCAGAGATCACGCGCGAGGCCATCCTCACCCAGCATGTGACCATACTGACGGCCTATCTGCAGCGGGTCGAGAAACTGATCGGGATCCTGACGCAGTCCATAAATTTCTGTTCACCCTCGCCGGCCTTCCTAACCAGCCTGCGGGACGACGATGCCTATCGCGAATCGTTCGACAAGGAATGGCCGGCACGCTTTGATGCAGAGCCCTATCGGCGCAAGCTGTATGTCATCGCACTGCGCCTGAACCAGCTGGAGCGGCGTGGACGGGCCTGGGTGGAGGGTCGGCCGTGGAACCCGGAGGTCGTGGGTTATCAGGACGAGCTTGCCCTTGTGCGCGATCTGGAACTGATCCGCGACTCCCTGATCAGCCATGGCGACGCCGATAGCGCGAATGCTGAATTGCTGGACCTGATTCGCCTGGTACGCACCTTCGGCTTCTTTCTCGCTCGGCTGGACATCCGCCAGGAGTCGACTGTGCACACCGAGGCGGTCGCCGATGTGCTGACGCGGCTCGGCATCGAGCGCGACTATGCATCGCTCGACGAGCCGCGACGGCTGGAGCTGCTCGGCGAACTGATCGAGAACCCACCGTTGGTCGACGACCGCACCACGTTGTCCGAGATGAGCCAAGAGGTGCTGCGCGTATTCGACGTGATCGAGGAAATGCAGCGCGTGATCAGTCCGCGCGTCATCGGTCGCTACGTCATCTCCATGGCGCATCGAGCCTCGGACGTCCTGCACGTGATGTTCCTTGCCAGCCTGACCGGCCTCGCCGGTCGTCAATCCGACAGTTTCATCTGTCGGATAGGGGTCTCACCCCTGTTTGAGACCATTCACGACCTTTCACGCATCGAACCCGTGATCTCCGAGCTGCTCGATCACAGTGTCTACCAACGCCTGCTGCAGACCTACGGCGGCCTGCAGGAGGTGATGCTCGGCTACTCGGATTCGGCCAAGGACGGCGGTATCGTCGCCTCCGCATGGCTGCTCTATCGGGCCCAGCAGCGCGTAATCGCGCTCGGCAAGTCGCACGGCTTCCGGATTCGGCTGTTCCACGGGCGCGGCGGCACCATCGGCCGCGGCGGCGGCCCGACCCATGACGCCATGCGCGCGCAACCGGCGGGCACCCTGCTGGGCCAGATCAAATTCACCGAGCAGGGCGAGGTGTTGTCCTACAAATACAGTAACCGCGAGACCGCAATCTATGAGCTGACCATGGGGCTGACCGGTGTGCTCAGTGCCAGTACCGGTCTGATTCGCCAGGTCGCGCCGGATGAGGCGAGCTTCCACACGAGCATGCAGCTGCTGGCCGATCGGGGTGAATCCGCCTACCGCGAGCTCTCGGAGCAGACACCGGGCTTTCTCGACTATTTTTACGAGGCGACGCCGGTGTCCGAGATTGGGATGCTCAACATTGGCTCACGACCTTCACATCGTGCCAAAGGCGACCGCTCGAAATCCTCGGTGCGGGCCATCGCCTGGGTGTTCGGGTGGGCGCAGGCACGCCAGACCCTACCGGCCTGGTATGGCCTGGGTACCGCCCTGGAACACTGCTGTCAGGGCGAGAAAAAGCGCCTCAAGGTACTGCGTGAAATGTACCGGGAATGGCCCTTCTTCCGTGCCCTGCTCAGTAACACCCAGATGGCCCTGTTCAAGTCACGCATGGACATCGCGCGCGAGTACGCCGCGCTGTGCAACGATCCGCAGACCCGCGATACCGTGTTGGGGTTGATCGAGGCGGAGTACTGGCGCACGACCAACTGGATCCACAAGGTGGCACAGATCGACGAAATGCTGGACGACAACCCGCTGCTGAAACTGTCGTTGACCCGCCGCGATCCCTACCTGGACCCGTTGAACCACATCCAGCTCGAGCTGCTGCAGCGCTTCCGGCATCCGGAGTCACGCGACACCGATCGCGAGGCCAATCTCGATCCTTTGCTGCGATCGATCAATGCAATCGCCGGCGGGATGCGCAATACGGGGTGA
>JAHEJD010000039.1:15088-26126 GCA_024639005.1 Chromatiaceae bacterium
AGCGAGCGATCTCAATGTTGTCGATGAGGCGTGTCTTGCCGAGAAATGCGGCCGCCAACACCACCAGGTCTTTTTCCCCTGCAGCAGGTTCTGCGAGGTCGGCGGCGCGACGGATCGCGATGTAATCAGCACGAAAACCGTTGTCGTCAAGTTCCAGCGCGGCCCGCGCCTGCAGGCCAGCGAAGTCATCGCTGCCGCTACGCAACTGTGCCGCCACGCCGTTCAAGACCCGATTCAGAATCGGTGCCGTCGCGCGTTCGACCTCGGTGAGGTAACCATTGCGGGAACTCATCGCAAGACCGTCCGCCTCACGCAGCGTTGCGGCACCCTCGATCCTCACCGGCATGGCCAGATCCTCGACCATGCGCCGGATCACCATCAGCTGCTGGAAATCCTTCTTGCCGAACACCGCGATATCGGGCTGCACCAGGTTGAAGAGTTTGCATACCACGGTGGCGACACCGATAAAGTGGCCCGGCCGGCAGGTACCGCACAATATCCCAGATAGGCCGGGTACCTCGACGCGCGTCTGCTCCGCCTGCGGCTTTGGGTACATGATCCCGACGCCCGGCGCGAACAACAGATCGGCGCCTTCCTTCTCGAGCATCTCGGAATCGCGCTGCAGCGTGCGAGGATAGTTGTCGAAGTCTTCACCGACACCAAACTGCAGCGGGTTGACGAAGATACTCACCACCACCCGGTCGGCCAGCTGATGAGCGACCTGGACCAGAGACAAGTGCCCGGCGTGCAGATTGCCCATGGTCGGCACGAAGGCCACATTGCCGCCCCGTCGCCAACTCTCCACCTGGGCACGCAGCGGGCCGACGTCGTTGATGGTGATCACGCCAAGTGATGCTCGCTGGCCGGGAAGCTACCTTCCTTGACCGCCTTCACATAGGCGGCCAGCGCGCCCGGCACGTTGCCCGCATCGGCGAGGAAGTCATGCACAAAACTCGGCGTCCCCTCAGGGGTAATGCCGAGCATGTCGTATAAGACCAGGACTTGCCCGTCGGTCTCGGCCCCGGCGCCGATGCCGATGACCGGAATATCCAACGCTCGAGTGATCTCCTCGGCCAACACCGACGGCACACACTCCAGCACCAGCATCTGTGCCTCCGCGTCGCGCAGCGCGACGGCGTCGTTGAGAATACGCTCGCCTGCGTGCTCTTCGCGACCCTGGACTCGGTAGCCACCCAGCTGATGAATCGATTGCGGCAACAGCCCGAGATGGCCGCACACCGGCACGGCGCGGGCGGTCAAGTGACGGACCGTATCGACCTGCGGCGCGCCTCCCTCGATCTTGACCATGTGCGCACCGCCCTCTTTCATCAGGCGGCCGGCTGTGTTCAATGCCTGCTCGGGGGTGCCGTGGCTCATGAAGGGCATGTCGGCGATGACCATGGCATGCCGACTCACGCGCATCACATTGGCGGTGTGATACACCATGTCGTCGACCGTCACCGGGAGTGTGCTCTCATGGCCCTGTACGACCATTCCCAGCGAATCGCCAACCAGGATCACATCCATGCCGGCCTGCTCGATCTGTTGGGTGAAACTGGCGTCATAGCTGGTCATGACGGCAATCTTCTCACCCGCGGCCTTCATACGGTTGAGGGTGCTGATTGTGATCTTGCTCACCTGTCCTCCTGTCGAACCGCCTGTTGTTGGTTGTCACGCCCAATCAGTTTATCGCCAGCGGTGGTGGGTTTAAATAGCGTCTAGCCTGCACGGATCGGACCCTCGCCAACAATAAACCCGACCCTTGGCGCATGGACGTCAGTCACTATCGGCGGACTCCACCGGCCGCAAGGCCAGTTGCGCGGCATCCTCGACGTAATCAGCCAGCGGTCCCAGACCCGGCAGGTACAGATCGGGCGCGAGCTCAAAAAGCGGCACCAGGACGAAGTCACGTCGATGCAGCTCCGGGTGAGGCACGCGCAGGCGCGGTGTGGCAATTTGCTGTTCACCGAACAGGAGAAGATCCAGATCCAGCGTTCGCGGACCCCAGCGTTCACTGCGCTGCCGGCCATGCCGCTGCTCGATATCGTGCAACCCGGCGAGCAGGGCATCCGGGGCCAGGGAGGTGTGCAGCATCGCGACGGCGTTGACATAGGGCGGCTGACCGGCCGGCCCGAGCGGCGAGGAATGGTACAGACGCGATTGGCTTATCCGATGCGTATGGGGCAGCTCGTCCAGTTCGCGCATCGCCTCGCGCACCTGCGCGATGGGTCCACCCAGGTTACTGCCCAGACCAACGAAGGCAGTCACCCCGGCGGCGTTCATTCCTGTGCGGCAGGCGCCGGCTTGCGGCGCCGACGACGACCCCCGCGACGCGAGCGCCGCCCAGGGGCCTCCGATACGGCCACCGCGGGCGTCTCCCCTTCCTCGGCCTGGAAGGCGGTCCACCACTCCGCCAGCCCCGAATCGACCTCGCCCGCCGCTGCGCGCAGCAGCAGAAAATCGTAGGCGGCGCGAAACCTCGGATGCGCCAGCAGGCGTCGTGGACGTTTCCCCCGGGTATTCGACAAGCGGGCCTGCAGCGCCCAGATCTCTTGCATCGGCGTGCCAAAACGCCGCGGCAGCGACACGCGGGCCAACTGCAGTGCGATCACGTCGGCCGCGCCCTGCTGAATGGCCTGATAGGGCAACATCCCGTCAGATTCAAGGCGCTCGGCGATCTGTCTGACCGGCTCCCAGAGCAGCACCGCAAACAGAAAAGCCGGCGTTACCGGCTTGTCTTCGCGGATCCGGTTGTCCGTATTCTCCAGCCCGCGCAACACCAGCGTCAGCGGGAACTCATGATCGAGTTCGCTCAGGCAGCTCTCGGTCTGCGGGAACAGCTGCGCAAACAGACCGTACTGGCGCATCCTTTCGAAACTGCCGACGGCGGTACCGCCGAGAAACAGCTTGAGCACCTCTTCGAACAGCCGCGCCGGCGGGACGTCGGCAAGCAATGGCGCCAGATCGCCAATCGGCGCCTCGGTCTCCGCCGCTACCCGAAATCCCAGCTTGGCGGCGAAGCGCACCGCGCGCAGCATGCGCACCGGGTCTTCCCGATAGCGTGTCTCCGGATCGCCGAGCAGACGCAACACCCCCTGCCGCAAGTCCTCGACACCGCCGGCATAATCGATAATCGAGAAGTCCGCGATGTTGTAGTACAGCGCATTGACCGTAAAATCGCGCCGCAGCGCATCCTGCTCGATATTGCCGTAGATATTGTCGCGCAGCAGCATGCCCTCGTCGGTCTGATGGTCGTTGGTCTCCTCGGAAGCCTGACCGGCCCTGAACGTCGCCACCTCGATGATCTCTCGGCCGAAATGCACATGCGCAAGACGGAAACGCCGGCCGATCAGACGGCAGTTGCGGAATACCTCGCGTACGTCCTCGGGTCTCGCATCGGTCGCAACATCGAAGTCCTTGGGCTCGCGCCCGAGCAGCAGATCGCGCACGCCACCCCCAACCAGATGGGCCTCGTAACCGGCGGCCTTCAGCCGGTACAGCACCTTCAGTGCATTCGGCGAGATATTGGCGCGCGAGAGCGTATGCTGATCGCGGAAGATTACGATGGGATCTTTCGGCATCAATCGGTGCCCTTCGCGGCCAGCGGCTCTGTAATGGTCAGACAACCGTGGCGAGTGCCGGCGGAACACCAAGGCAGCATTGGCCCATTCCAGCTTGGGATCGAGGTAGGCAGATATCGCGGCATAGAGCCGTATCGCGAGGTTGACAAGGGGGTCGGACTACAAATGGCCGGTTTCCGGTTGGCGATCAAATTGCTTACTGCGGATCATACACTGCGCGCTCACTACAATCAGCGCCCGGCGCACAACAGTTTTTGCGCGGGCCGGCGATGGTCCCGACGCTCCGGGTATGGCGGTATACTTTGTTGTCTCTGAGCAGCATTTCGCCGGACCCCGCCCTGATGGAAAAGACCTACGACCCACATGCAATAGAGCAACGCTGGTATCAGATATGGGAGGGCCGCGGTTGGTTCGAACCGACCCACGGCGACGGTCCCGCGTACTGCATCATGATCCCGCCGCCGAATGTCACCGGCAACCTGCACATGGGACACGGTTTCAACAACACGGTGATGGACACCCTGATCCGCTTCAACCGCATGCGCGGCCGCCCCACCCTGTGGCAGCCGGGTACCGACCACGCCGGCATCGCCACGCAGATGGTGGTGGAGCGGCAGCTCGAGGCCGCCGGGCTCACCCGGCACGACCTGGGCCGCGAAAAATTCATCGAGCGGGTGTGGGAATGGAAGGCAGAGTCCGGCGGCAATATCACGCGTCAGCTGCGCCGCCTGGGTTCCTCCCTCGACTGGCGGCACGAACGCTTCACCATGGATCAGGGACTCTCCGTGGCCGTGCGCGAGGTCTTCATACGTCTGTACGAAGAGGGGCTGATCTACCGCGGCAAGCGCCTGGTCAATTGGGATCCCAAGCTACATACCGCGGTCTCCGATCTCGAGGTGATCTCGGAGGAAGAGACCGGCCATATGTGGCACATGCGCTACCCGCTGTCCAACGGCCAGGGCCACATGGTGGTCTCGACCACCCGCCCGGAGACCATGCTGGGCGACTGCGCCGTCGCGGTCAATCCGGAGGACGAGCGCTACCGACACCTGATCGGCGAACTGGTCGAACTGCCGCTCACCGGCCGTCGCATCCCCATCATCGCCGACGAGCACGCCGACCCCGAGTTCGGCACCGGCTGCGTAAAGATCACCCCGGCGCACGACTTCAACGACTATGCAGTGTGGCAGCGCCATCGCGATGAGACGCCGATCAGCAGGCAGCAGCACGGCGGGCTGATCAACCTCTTCACCATCGACGCCGCGATCCGGCCCAACGAAATCGACGAAGGCGAACTCATCCCGGCGGCCTATATCGGCATGGATCGCTACGCGGCGCGCGCCCGAATCGTCGCCGATCTCAAGGCACAGGGGCTGCTGGAGAAGGTCGTCGACCACAGGCTGATGGTGCCACGCGGCGATCGTTCCGGTGCAGTCATTGAACCCTTCCTGACCGATCAGTGGTACGTCAAGGTCGGCCCCCTGGCCAGGCCGGCGGTCGAGGCCGTCGAGTCAGGCCAAATCCGCTTTGTGCCGGACAACTGGAAGAATACCTATTTCGAGTGGATGCGCAATATCCAGGATTGGTGCATCAGTCGGCAGATCTGGTGGGGACATCGTATTCCAGCCTGGTACGACGACGAAGGGAACATCTATGTCGGGCGCAGTGAGGAGGAGGTGCGTGCGCAGCATAAGCTGGCTGCCGAATACCCACTGCGCCAGGACGAAGACGTATTGGATACCTGGTTCAGTTCGGCGTTGTGGCCCTTTTCGACCTTGGGTTGGCCCGAACAGACCGAGCGGCTGCAGCAGTTCTACCCGACCAGCGTGCTGGTCACCGGATTCGACATCATTTTCTTCTGGGTGGCGCGGATGATCATGATGGGGCTGAAGTTCATGGACGACGTGCCATTCCGAGAGATCTATGTGCATGGCCTGGTGCGCGACGCCGAGGGGCAGAAGATGTCCAAGTCGAAGGGCAACGTCCTGGATCCCATCGATGTAATCGACGGCATCGACCTCGAATCCCTGGTCGCCAAGCGCACCAGCGGCATGATGCAGCCCCAGCTGGCACAACGCATCGAACGGCTCACGCACAAGAACTTTCCCAACGGCATCCCTGCCTATGGCACCGATGCGCTGCGCTTTACCTTCGCGGCGCTCGCCGCCACTGGCCGAGACATAAAACTCGACAGCGGCCGTATCGAGGGCTACCGGAACTTCTGCAACAAACTCTGGAACGCCTCACGCTTCGTGCTGATGAATACCGAGGACCGGGATTGCGGCCTAAACGGCAAGGATCTCGAACGATCACTCGCCGATCGCTGGATACTGTCACGTCTGCAGAACACCAAACGCACGGTCACCGAGGCGATCGAGGGCTATCGCTTCGACCAGGCCGCACAGGCCATCTACGAGTTCACCTGGAACGAGTACTGTGACTGGTACCTCGAGCTGTGCAAGCCGGTGTTGAACAATGACACGTCCACCGAGGCCGCCAGGCGCGGCACCCGGCGCACCCTGGTCAGCGCGCTCGAGGCATTGCTGCGCCTGATCCACCCGATCATGCCATTCATCACCGAGGAGATATGGCAGCGCGTGGCGCCGCTGTCGGGCAAGCTGGTAGCCGGCGACGAGGTCACCGACAGCATCATGGGGCAGCCCTATCCAATGTATCGCGCCTCCCTGGTCAACGAGGCCGCAGAGACCGAAATGCAGTGGGTCATGCAGTTCATCCTCGGCATCCGCAAGATCAAGGGCGAGATGAACATCGCACCGGGCAAGACGGTGCCCGTCCTGCTGGCCGACAGTGATGCGAATGACCGTGCATGGGCCGAGAAGCATCGCACGTTGCTCGATTTTCTCGCCCGTACCGAATCCATCACTGTGCTCGAACCCGGCGATCCCGGGCCCGAATCGGCTACCGCACTGGTCGGTAACATGAAAGTGCTGATCCCGCTGGCCGGCCTGATCGACAAGGACGCGGAGCTGGCGCGCCTGGACAAGGAGATCGAGCGTCTGCGCCAGGACATCGCACGCACCGAAAAGAAACTCGCCAATCCATCGTTCGTCGACAAGGCCCCGGCAGCGGTGGTGCAGAAGCAACGTGACAAAATGGCGCAGAACCAGGCGGCGATGCAGGACCTGTCCGGCCAGGCTCAGAAGATTCGGGCGCTGTGACACCCACCCGCCGATTGCAGAAAGGCGGATCAGCTATACGGGGCCTGGGCAGTTCAAGACAGCGGACTTAGGCCGCGACCCCACTGCGCTGCAGCCGTTTGATCTCGTCGCGGACCCGGGCCGCCTCCTCGAATTCCAGGTTCTTGGCATGTTGGTACATGGCCTTTTCCAGCGCCCGCACCTTTTTGGCCATCTGTGCCGGCGTCATGGCGGCATACTCGGCCGCCTCCTCGGCGGCCCGGGCAAAGCGTTTGGCCGTCGGTGGCGCGCCGGGATAGGCGGCCTCCATGATGTCCGTGATGTTCTTTTGCACCGTTTGCGGCGTGATGCCCTGCTCCGCATTGAACTGGATCTGCTTGCGCCGCCGCCGCTCGGTCTCGTCGATCGCGCGTCGCATCGACCCGGTGATCTTGTCCGCGTACAGGACGGCCTTGCCGCGCACGTTGCGCGCCGCCCGCCCGATGGTCTGGATCAGCGAGCCCTCCGAGCGCAGGAAGCCCTCTTTGTCGGCGTCGAGGATCGCCACCAACGAGACCTCGGGCATGTCCAGGCCCTCTCGCAGCAGGTTGATGCCGACCAGCACGTCAAACTCGCCCAGGCGCAGGTCACGGATTATCTCCACGCGCTCGACGGTATCGATATCCGAGTGCAGGTAGCGCACGCGTACGCCGTGTTCGAGCAGATAATCGGTCAGATCCTCCGCCATCCGTTTGGTCAGCGTGGTCACCAATACACGATCTCCCATCGCAGCCCGTGCATTGATCTCTGACAGCAGGTCGTCGACCTGGCTTATGGCGGGGCGCACCTCGATCTCCGGATCGACGAGACCGGTCGGCCGCACCACCTGCTCGATAATTGCGCCGGAGTGGTCGCGTTCATAGTCGCGCGGCGTCGCCGACACATAGATGGTCTGCGGCGAGAGTGACTCGAATTCCTCGAATCGAAGCGGACGATTGTCCAACGCCGACGGCAGCCGGAAACCATACTCGACCAGCGTCTCCTTGCGCGAACGGTCGCCGCGGTACATCCCGCCGAGCTGCGGAATGGTGACATGGGATTCGTCGACCACCAGCAGCGCATCCTCGGGCAGATAGTCGAACAGGGTCGGCGGCCCTTCGCCCGGTGCGCGCCCGGACAGGTAGCGCGAGTAGTTCTCGATCCCCGAGCAATAACCGAGCTCGATCATCATCTCGAGGTCGAACTGGGTGCGTTGCTCGAGGCGTTGATATTCGACCAGCTTGTTCATCTCATGCAGTTGCTCAAGGCGCTGTTTGAGCTCGACCTTGATGGCCTCCACCGCCGCGAGGATGGTCTCGCGCGGGGTGACATAGTGCGTTTTCGGGTACACCGTGTAGCGAGGCACCTTGCGCAGGACCTCGCCGGTCAATGGGTCGAAAAGCGACAGATTCTCGACCTCATCGTCGAACAGCTCGACGCGCACTGCCTCGGCGTCGGATTCGGCCGGGTAGATGTCGATCACCTCGCCGCGCACCCGATAGGTGCCGCGTTTCAGCTCCATGTCGTTGCGCTTGTACTGCAGTTCAGCGAGCCGACGCAGGACGGCCCGCTGGTCGATGCGCTCGCCGCGCGAGAGATGCAGCATCATGCGCAGATACTGACGGGGGTCACCCAGACCATAGATGGACGAGACCGTGGCGACCACGATGACATCGCGGCGTTCGAGCAGCGCCTTGGTCGCCGACAGGCGCATCTGTTCGATATGCTCATTCACCGAGGCGTCTTTTTCGATGAAGGTGTCCGACGCCGGCACATAGGCCTCGGGCTGGTAGTAATCGTAGTAGGAGACAAAATACTCGACCGCGCTCTTGGGGAAGAAGTCGCGGAATTCGCCGTAGAGCTGCGCCGCCAGCGTCTTGTTGGGCGCCAGCACGATGGCCGGGCGTTGCACGCGATCGATCACATTGGCGATCGTGAACGTCTTGCCCGAACCGGTCACCCCGAGCAGGGTCATTCCTGCCTCGCCGTCGTGCAGCCCCTCGACCAGCCGCGCGATCGCGCCAGGCTGATCGCCGGCGGGTGCGAATGGGCTGTGCAGCTGGAAAATCGTCTTCGTCATAAAGGGGATGATCGACAGTGAGTCAATCCGCTATGATATCAATCTGTCGGACCGCCCGAAGTCCAGAATACGGAATCCAGCCAGCAAGCCCATGAATATAAAGCTTTCCAGCCGCGTACAGGCCGTCAAGCCCTCCCCAACACTGGCCATCACCGCACGCGCCGCAGCGCTGCGGGCAGAAGGCAAGGACGTCATCGGCCTGGGTGCCGGTGAGCCCGATTTCGACACGCCAGAACACATCAAGGAGGCCGCCCGGAAGGCTATCGCCGCCGGCAAGACCAAATACACACCGGTGGATGGGACGCCCAGCCTGAAACAGGCCGTCATGGACAAGTTCCGGCGCGACAATGGCCTGGACTATGCGGCCGACCAGATCTTGGTGTCTTGTGGTGGCAAACAGAGCTTCTACAACCTCGCACAGGCCATTCTCGACCCCGGCGATGAAGTGATCATCCCGGCCCCCTACTGGGTGTCTTATCCCGACATGTCGATCCTGGCCGGTGGCGAACCGGTGCTAGTGCATGCCGGTGACGACCAGCAGTTCAAGATCAGCCCGGCACAACTGCGCGGCGCGCTCACCGACAAGACCCGCCTGGCGGTGATCAACAGCCCCTCCAACCCTACCGGGATGGCCTATACTGCCGATGAGCTTGCGGCGCTCGGTGAGGTGCTTCGCGATTTTCCGAAAGTGGTGATCGCAACCGACGATATGTACGAGCACATCCGCTGGAACACCCAGCTACCGTTCGTGAACATTCTGAACGTCTGCCCCTATCTGACCAACCGCACCCTGGTGCTGAACGGTGTATCAAAGGCCTATTCCATGACCGGTTGGCGCATCGGGTACGCCGGCGGCCCCGCCGAGGTCATCAAGGCGATGAAGAAGATACAGTCCCAGAGCACCTCGAATCCGACCTCGATCTCTCAGTACGCGGCGGAGGCCGCCCTCAACGGTTCGCAGGATTGCATCGACGAGATGCTGGTCCAGTTCAAGAAGCGGCACGACCATGTCGTGGAACGCCTGAACGGCATACCCGGCATCGACTGTCTGGCGACCGACGGCACCTTCTATGTGTTCCCGTCTGTGGAGGGGCTGATTGACGCCCTCGACGGCGTACACGACGATCTGCAACTCGCCGAGCACCTGATCGTCAACGCCGGCGTTGCACTGGTCCCCGGCACAGCGTTCGGCACGCCGGGCCATGTCCGCATCTCTATTGCGACGAGCATGGAAAACCTCGAGAATGCGCTGCAGCGAATTGAAAAAATAGTGACCTGACGCAGGTCACGCCATTCGCCACAGTCAACCCTGGCGCCCAAGAATCGGGTGCCCCTGATCGCAAGGAGGCGATTCGACATGGATGTCGAGAAAACCCTGCCGCGTCCCGCGCGCGGACTCACCTTGGTCGAATTGACCACCACCCTGGCCGTCGCCGGCATCTCGCTGGCGATTCTGCTACCCAGCTGGGCGGCACTCGCTGGTCGTTCACAAGTCACCACCGTGGCCAACCAACTCCTGACCCATCTGCGCTATGCCCGCAACGAGGCGGTGATGCGCAATCAGACAATCAGCCTGTGCCCCAGCGACGATGGCGACAGCTGCTCTGGGGATCCGCAGGGGTGGCAGCACGGATACCTGATATTCATCGACGCCGACGGCGACCGCGAACGCACGCCGGGCGAGGCAGTGCTGCGCGTCCAGGGGCCACAGGCACCCGGCCTTCGTCTTCACAGCACCGCTGGGCGTCCGGCGATCCGCTTCCGCGCCGATGGTGCCGCCTGGAGCACCAACACCACGTTCAGCATTTGCCAGGGTGGCGATGCTGAAATCCACCGCGCCGTTGTGCTGTATGGAAGCGGCCGCGCCCGCGTGGACCAACGGGCCCCCGACAACCGACCGATTACCTGCACATGAAAGACAGCCTCGACCACCCGGCACGGTGACTGGCGGGTGACTGCATTGTGTCGCGGTGTTGACCCAAATCGCGGGAAACCATAATATTTGCGGTCTCGAATATTCCCCTGTGGCGCAGCGGTAGCGCAGCGGACTGTTAATCCGTTGGTCGTAAGTTCGAATCTTACCGGGGGAGCCAATTTTCAGAAATGCCGGCTTGAGCGTGCTCAGCCGGCATTTCTTTTTCCAGCGCGATCACGTTTTTCGCAAGCAGATCAAACGGTTGACGGTATACGGCCGTGAGCTT
>JAHEJD010000094.1 GCA_024639005.1 Chromatiaceae bacterium
CCCGACTTTTCCGGAGACCCCAATCTTTGAGTTGGGCGATCGAGCCTTTCGTTCAGGCCAGTAACTCCCGTGCGCGGCGTAGACGCGCGGGGATATCTATACCCTGCGGGCATACCTGGCAGGCGTGCTGCAGCTCTGCATCCGATGCCTCGCGCCTGGCGACCGGTATCGCACGATACTGGTCACGGGCGCGACCGGTCTTTCCATAGCACTCGAAATACATCAGATAGCGCAGCGTGTCGGCGATCGCGACGTCGCGCGCAACAGTCTGCTCGCAAAGATGTTTACAGCCGTTGCAGGCGTAGCCCGCGGTCAATGCGGCGAGCTGATTCAGCTGGTGACTCTCCTCGGCGGTCAGCGGTTTTTCCGAACGTGCCGCGTCCACGTTTTCCCGCACAAACCTGACGCTATCCATTTCGGACACGATCGAGTCGATGCGCTCGTCCGCCCACACCGACTTGAGCTTGGCCTGGCCCAGAGTGAAGTTTTCGGACCGGAAACCGGCCACGGACTCGAGATCGCGGGGTACCGAGCCCTGGGTCTTCATTGCGATCAGACCGACACCGGCCCGGTGGCATGCATCGATGGCCCGGTTGAGTTCCAGGTCGCCATAACGCCGGAAGTTGTAGCGGAACATAATGGCGTCTATACCACCGACCTGGGCCGCCCGGTTCATCAACGCCACCACATTGCCGTCGTGGCAGGAAAAACCGAACAAGCGGGTCTTACCCTGGGCCTTGAGCTCTTCGCCCAGTGCCAGGTATTCGCGATCGAGCATCCTCAGGTTGTCGATACCGTGCATGAGATACAGATCGAGGTAATCCGTGCCGAGCTCGGCGAGTGCCTCGTCGATGCCCTTGTGCAGGCCCGACACATTTCCGGCCCCGGATTTCGAGGTCAGCCAGAGGCGTTTGCGATCCCCGACCTGGGTCAGGAAGTTGGCGATGGCACGGTGTGATGAACCCCAGCCGTAGGACAGCGCGGTATCGAACCAGGTGACACCCTCCTGAAACGCGCGGTGCATGACCTTGTCGTATCTCGGATCCAGGCGCTGGGCGGTGCCGAGTTGCAGGATCGGCACCTGGATACCGCTACTGCCGAGTTCGCGCGACGGGATCCCGGTGGTGCTCGTCGTCGGCGCCGCGGTGCTCTCGCCGGCCACACCCAACAGGGGCAGGGACGCGGCACCGGCCGTGGTCGCCGAGGCCAACGCCGTCTTCAGGAAGCGCCGCCGACCTGGCTCGCTGGGTGGTGGCTCTGGGGTGTCGATATCGCAATCTTCGGCCATGGTTCATTTCCCTCAGATAGGGCGCGCGGGGGTCCTGGAGCGCAACAGGAGTTTTCGGTTCGCAGAACGGCTTTCACCCACCGCGGTCACATAGACGGCGGGCTGATCCTGGACCGGGCATTCCGCCTCGCAGATCCCGCAGCCGATACACAGATCGGGCACGATGAATGGTTTGTTCAGGATCACCATCTTGCCGAAAACGTCCCGGTCTTCTTCATCGTAGGTCTGAATGGCCTTGGGCGCCACCGGACAGACCTCCTCGCAGACGACGCAGGGCACTTGGTTGGCCCAGGGCAGGCAGCGGTTGGTGTCGATGAACGCGGTGCCGAGGCGGACCGGGCCCTGTTCCCGGTACGGACCCTCGCCGAGTTTTTCCGCAACCTCGATTCTGCGAATGGCACCAGTGGGGCACACCTCGGAGCACAATGTGCACTTGAGCTGACAGTGCGCGATTCGGAAGTTCATGACTGGAGTCCATAACGCCTCGATGCCGCCCTCTTTCAGCGCGGCCGGCTGCAGGACGTTGGTCGGGCACACGTTGATGCATTGCTCGCACTTGATGCAGCGTTCCAGGAACTCGGATTCCTCGACCGAGCCGGGGGGGCGAATCATCTTGGCGGAAAAGTTCTCATCGTTCACGCGACCGCTGTTGCGCAGTGCCGGCGCGGCGATCAGACCCAGGGCCCCGGCGAACACGATCTTGCGCCGCGACAGATCGGGGTAGGGGAGGACCTGGCTGCGGTCCTGGCGAAGCGCGGTGAACTCGAGCGCGTTTTCCGGGCAGTCGTCGATGCAGTTCATGCAGGCAAAGCATTCCGCTTGACGGACCTGTGCCTGTGGATCGGACGCCCCCTCGCATCGCGACAAGCACAGGTCGCAGTCCGTGCACTTCTCGACGATGCGATTGATGCGAAACACACTCCTGCTGGCGATAACGCCGAGCAACGCGCCCAGCGGACAGACGAAGCGGCAAAAAAATCGCGGTTTCCACAGATTCATCAGCACGAAGAACAAGAAGATCACGCCGATCCAGAAAGACCCGACAAAGATCCGATGTTCCACGCCGGGTGCAAATTTCAAGCTATCGAGCCATGTCCCACTGGCGCCCAGGCCTTCGGTGGCAGCGCCGACCCGGCCGAGCGCGGCGTCGAAGATCGGCGCGAAGAAGGTGGCCATCGCCCGGTACATCATCACGATGGGATCGAGCAGGCCGATCTGCAGCGCCCCCATGGCCGACATCAGCAGAAACACGATCAAGAGCGAGTATTTGAGGAACTGCGCCGGGTGATAGCGGTTCTGCGCGATGCGCCTGTGCGCGGGGCGATTGTCGAACAACCAGCCGATGAACTGGTGCAGGCTACCGTAGGGGCAGATCCAGTTGCAGAACACGCGACCAAACAGAAAGGTGATGGCGATAATGATCAACGCCCAACCCAGCAGCTTGTAGACATAGCCGGTGGCGAGCACGGTCGAGAGCATCACCAGCGGGTCCAGTTCGAGCAGTGCCGAGACCGGATAGCCACCCAGTCGCGAGGTCCAGGTGGCCCAGACCGCAAACAGGAACAGGCCGAAGAACACGACTTGCGAAAAGACCCGCACCCGGGTCAGGCGCAGCCAGCGGTTGAGCCTGGGGGCGAGCGCAGCGCGCAGCCGACTCATGTGATCACCTTCAGGCGATCCTTGTAGTTGACCTTGCCGCTCCCCTTTTGCTCGGCCATGTAGAGGTAGTCGGGGAGTCGTCCGGGCCGCTGCAAAAGATGCTCGAAGGCCCAGGCGTCCGTTGCCACGGGGTCGATGCCGACCAGGACCGCATTGCCATCGCGGACGTTCGAGGGATCGCCGCCGGTCGGGCCGTTCTCCATCAACACACGGGTGCCGTCGACGATAGTCAGCGTCGGGCGGATCATGATGGACAGATCGGAGACAATCTCGTGGATATCCTGATGGAACTGGTTGCGTCGGCCGCCGAGCAGTCCATACCAGTTCTTGATGCCCAGCGAGGCATGGCACAAATTGTGGTCCTTGGCGGGGGCGATGCCGATGACCTTGTTGACGTCCTTGAAGGGACGCCTGAAGAATGCCCACTCCTCGATCAGCCTTGCGCCCGGCGTGTAAAGCACCTCGAAGGCGTTCGGGTCGGGCAGATAAACACGCCCGCCCGCCTGCTCAGCGGCCGCACCGATGCCGCTCTTGGCGAAACAGTCGGCCGGTGACTCGATCGGGTTGTCCGCGATGCGCACTTCGGCGGCACGGGCGTCGACCAGCAGCAGTCGCACCAGGGTCTCGATAATGGCCGGGTTGGTGGTCGCGCCGAGATTTGGGGAACGATCGAAGGCCACATTGGGTTTCACCAACACAATGTCGCCCGGTTGGATGAAGTGTTTCAGGCCACCGATGGCATCCAGGGCCTTGCGCAACATCGTGTGCGCATCGCCGCCGCGCCCAACCCCGACCTGGATACCCGGGTTTGCCGGTTCGACGCGAAAATCCGGTAGCTGGAAGGGGGTTTCGACGGGCATGCCGCGCAGCCCCGTGTGATCGCGCAGCGACCACGGAAAGTCCTCGGGCGCGTGGGTGAGATAGGTGCCGGCCGCACCGATACCGCCAAGGGCCAGGATGCGCTTGAGCAGGTCGCGGCGACTGAGGTAATCGCCGCGGTAGTCCGCATGCGGATACTTTTTACGACTCGTCATCGTCCAGAGACTCGCTGATACGCGCAAGCACGGTCGGAATAGCCGCGCGATCCGGCGACGCTTCCACCCCGTAAACATAGTTCCGCCGCCGGGCGACGGCAAAAAAGCTGCCGAGGTAGCGATGACGGAACAGCCTGTAGGCGCCGTCGACCTCCAGCTCATCGTATTCGTAACGGTGTTCCGCCGTGAGTGCGGCGATCAGGTCCTCGGCCGCGGCGGCGCTGTCGGCGACATGGACGAACAGTCGTGTGTCAGCGCCAATACCGGCCTTGGCGAACCAGAAGCGCTGCGCAAAGTCGTACTGGAAGACATTGCCCTCTTGAAACTGGATATCGGCCTCCGCGATACCCAGTCGTTGACTGAGCAGCGCAAATCCGGTCGGTACGATCTCTTCGTGTGTCGTCGTGGTGCCAGGACCGCGACCGAGTTGGGCGAAGGCCGCCACCAGACTGGCGGCCTTGGCGGTGATCGCGGCGCTTTGACGATCACCGGCGATGCGGAAGAAATAGCGGCCCTGGCGACCGATGGCGCCCGCCCCGGTGGTGACGAAGCTGACGCCCTCGCGATCTTCGATGGCGCGCCCGGCGGCGTGGTCGGAGAAGACACCGAGGCTGCCGCCGAGGCTGCCCTGATCGAACAACTCGATCGCGATCTCGCTCGAATCGTCTGCCGATCGCAAGCGCAGGAACGCCAGTCCGACAAACCCCTGCTTGATGAACTTCTCGGCCTCGCCATTGATCTTTTCGTAGAGGTTATCGGGCTGGAAGCGCTTGACCCGCCCGACGGGCTGCCACTCGGCATCCAGTGTGGCAGCCGGAAACGGTGCGAGGTCGAAGGCGGCGCCAGCCATCGGCTGGCCGGGCTCGTGCCAGGGTTTCAGCGGTCGGTTGTAGATCTCGATCTGTGCGGAATTGTCGCCCAGGAGTTCGATCGGGAGGTCACGCTCTGTGGGGTCGAAGTTATCGCGGGTGGTCGTGATCCAAACGACCAGCGCAATCAAGGCCACAAAGATCAGCGCCACCGACAGGTTCTCGCTGCCAGGAATCTGGTGGCGCATCAAACGGGTTTTGTGACTGTTGAAGATACGATCAGGGCGCATGGTCTGTGTCTTAACCTCGGCCAACGGCCACGTTGCCCGTCGACGTGCGCGGTACAATCGGGGATTCCTCGCGATCGGCCGCGCCCCTCATTCGTGCACCGGGCCACGCTGCATGGCGTTCAATAGTCGCAGCGCCGCACAACCGGCGCCGTAGCCGTTGTCGATATTGACGACGACCAGCCCCGGTGCGCAGCTGGCCAGCGCGCTGTTGAGCGCGGTGATGCCGTTCGCCGCCACGCCATAGCCGGTCGCTACCGGCACCGCGATCACCAGACCCGGGACGAGCCCGGCCACCACGCTGGGCAGCGTGCCCTCCATCCCCGCCACCGTGATCACGACGCGCATGTCGCGCAGTTCGTCGACGCGGTCGAGCAGGCGCCACAGCCCCGCAACGCCGACGTCGTAGATCTCATGCACGCCAATGCGGTAGTACTGCAGGGTACGGGCCGCCTCGCGGGCCACGCGGACATCGGAGCTGCCGCCAGAGACGATCGCGACGCACGGTGCGTCCTCCGGGATCGTCATGTGGCCCAGGATAGCCGTTTGCGAGACCGCGTCGTAATCCAGGTGCTCGCTCAGTTCGCTGGACAACGCGAAAAATTGGTCGCCGTCGAGGCGTGTCAGCAGTAGTGGTTCTTCGGCCTTCAGTGCCCCTTGGATCAGGCGATTGATCTGATCCGGGGTCTTGCTGGCGCAAAAGATCGTTTCGTCGAATCCCAGACGCTGCTTACGCGAGGTATCAGGGGTAAGGTCCCAGTCACCGTTCATTGCTCGGCCTCAGAAATGCACTGCCCATGCGGTAGGTCTGAAAGGACACGGGGTGTGTGACCCCCGCCGTCGCCAACAGTGTGCCGATTTGTTGCCGCAACGCGCGGGTCTTTGAGGAATCGAGTTCGCGGATGCTCTCGGCATCCAGCTCGATCACGACCGCTTCGCGGCGCACGCGACAGCGCACTGTCTCGGGCGACAAAGCGCGCTGCACCAGTCGTTCTGCGCGGTGGATGGCGTCGAGCACCTTGGGCTCGATCGCCAAGCCGGTCTCAACGCGGCTCGACAGACAGGGTGATGCCGGAAGTGCCGCTAGGTCGTGTAGCGCGAGCGCGCGTGCCGTTGCGCGTACGGCCTCCTTGTCCATACCGGCCTCGACGTAGGGGTGGCGAACACCGTGCTCGGCCGCGGCCCGCAGACCGGGACGGTAATCGCCCAGATCGTCGCTGTTGGTGCCGGATACCAAGACGCAGTCCACCGCATCGGCCATCGTCGCGTAGAGATTGGTCTTGCAGTAAAAACAGCGATCGTGCGGGTTCGCTCGATAGTTGGCGTCGGCGAATTCACCGGTGTCGATCACATCCAGACGCCAACCTTCACGCCTCGCATAGTCGCGCACACGGGCGCTGGCGTCTTCCGGCACGGCGGGCGAGACGGCATGCAGCATGCGTGCACGCCGGCCCAGCACGCGGTGTGCGGTGACCGCGAGCGTCATGCTGTCCACGCCGCCACTGACGGCCACTGCCAGGGGGCCGATGTCGCGGATGACTCCTTCCAGGCGATGCCGATGTTCACTCACGCTGTTGATCCCGGATCAATGGTGTCTTCGCCGTCATGCGCGAGGTCACGGGCATGGACCTCGCGGCGGCGCTGCTCGCGACCCGCGTGGCCGCCGGGTGTCGCGGCGACATCGGCCATTTCCACCTTGCGTGTACGTATGCCACCCGGTCGCACCGCGCGCTTCACACGCACTTGCTCGCCATCCGAGCTGTGGTGCTTTTCGTCGCGCGCCAGCGTGACGCGGTTGACGGTGTGCCAGCGAACGCCCAGGGTAGTGGTTTCGGTCAGACAGCGCTCCAGGATCGCATCGATTTGCGCGACCTCGCCCAGCACCTGGATGTGCATCGCGAGTCTCCCTTTTTTGCCGATCACGCTCGCCTGCGTCACGTCGTAGATGCCCGGAAATTCACGCAGCCGGTCCAGACCAACGGCCAGATCTTCGGGCGTCTGATCGTCCACCTCGAACTGACACACCGCAACGCTGGCGTCGGCGGCGCGCCAGCGCTGGGGATCGAATAGGCTGACCAGCAGCACATTGCTGAAACCCGGGAACCTCTTGGTGCCGAATCCATAACCGCGGCCCAGCAGAATGCTGGGTGTCCTTCGCGGCTCGAAGGAGGGATCAAGGTGCTTGAGGATGGCGGCCCCAGTAGGCGTGACGCGCTCACCCTCGACCCCGTCGTCGAACACCG
>JAHEJD010000040.1 GCA_024639005.1 Chromatiaceae bacterium
GACAACCTCTTGCATGGCCAGGAACGCATTGTGGCGGCTGTTGGCGTCAGAGACCTGATCGTGGTGGAGACCTCCGATGCCGTTCTGGTAGCGCATAAGGACCATGCCCAGGACGTGAAGAAAATCACTGAGCAATTGGATGCGAAGGGCCGCTGCGAGAGCGAGTTCCATCGACGCGTACATCGTCCCTGGGGGTCGTTCGAGGGTATGGACCAGGGTGGGCGCTTCCAGGTCAAGCGTCTTAGTGTGAAACCCGGCGCCTCGCTTTCTCTGCAAATGCATCACCATCGTGCGGAGCACTGGATCGTCGTCAGTGGCACCGCACGGGTCACATGCGATGACAAGGTGTTTCTGCTGTCGGAGAATGAGTCCACCTATATCCCGATCGGCATGCGCCATCGCCTGGAGAATCCGGGTGCTATCCCGCTCGAGATCATTGAGGTGCAGTCCGGGTCCTACCTTGGTGAAGACGACATCGTGCGCTTTGAAGACGCCTATAATCGCGCCGGCAAGACGGATTGATCTGACTACATAGTGCAGTGTGCCGTACAGGCCTGCGTGTACCAAGCGGGTAGACTGCGATAGCTTAGCGTATCGCGCCGAACCAGGGGGTACTCGATGCACTCGTCTTTGGGTTGGCAATGCTGCGCTGATCGAGTTCCCGCCGCCGATCTTTTTCGCTATGCTTTCCCGCCTTTTGTGATCGCTCGGCGAGCGGGGTGCGACTATGGGTTTCAAGTGCGGTATCGTCGGTCTGCCCAATGTGGGCAAGTCCACTCTCTTCAATGCCTTGACCAAGGCGACTATCGCCGCCGAGAACTACCCCTTCTGCACCATAGATCCGAACATCGGCGTGGTGCCGCTGCCCGATCACCGTCTGGATGTGCTGGCCGAGATCGTCAAGCCGCACAACGTGATTCCAACCACCATGCAGTTCGTCGATATCGCTGGCCTGGTCGCAGGCGCCTCCAAGGGCGAGGGGTTGGGCAACAAATTTCTGGCCAACATCCGTGAGACCGATGCCATCGCCCAGGTTGTACGGTGCTTTGAGAATGACGACGTCGTGCATGTCGCCGGCAAGGTGGACCCACTGTCCGATATCGAGGTCATCAACACTGAACTTGCCCTGGCAGATCTGGAGTCGGTGGACAAGGCACTGCTCAAAGCGGAGAAGTTGGCAAAGACTGGCGACAAGAAGGTGCTCGCGCGGCGTGATCTATTGAGGCGTGTGCGGGAAGGGCTCGATGAGGGGCGACCGGCACGCGCCATGGATTTGAGCGACGAAGAAAGCCTCGAGTTGCGCGATCTGCACCTGTTGACGATTAAGCGAACGCTTTACATTGCCAATGTCGACGATGACGGCTTTGAGAACAATCCCTATCTCGACGCCGTACGCGCCTTCGCCGCACAGGAGGGGGCCCCCGTGGTGGCTGTGTGTGCGGCTATCGAGGCTGAGCTTGCGGACTTGGAAGACGAAGAAAAGGCCGAGTTTCTGGCCGAAATGGGGCTCTCGGAACCAGGGCTAGATCGTGTGGTGCGCGCCGGATACCGTCTGCTGCATTTGCAGACCTATTTCACCGCCGGCGTCAAAGAGGTGCGCGCCTGGACGATACCGACTGGCAGCACGGCACCGCAGGCGGCCGGCGTGATCCATACAGATTTCGAACGCGGCTTCATTCGGGCCGAGGTCATCGCCTACGATGATTTTGTTGCATGCAACGGTGAGCATGGGGCCAAAGAGGCCGGTAAGCTGCGCCTCGAGGGCAAGGACTTCGTGGTTCGGGACGGCGACGTGATCCATTTTCGCTTCAACGTCTAGTTCGCATGGTGCGCACCCTGGTCGATACCGGCTTGGTCCGCTGTTGTTCAATTGACAATTCGCGCGGCCAGCCGCTATAGTCTCGCGCCTCATTTGGCAAGGTAGCTCAGCTGGTTAGAGCACCGCACTCATAATGCGGGGGTCGGCGGTTCAAGTCCGCCCCTTGCTACCATCGCGCGCGGAACGATAGGCCCTTAGGATTGGGGTTCTGATCTTGCATGCACCTTTTTGCTGCCAAAGGTCGGTCGCGCCAAGGACAGCCGAGTTCTGTCCCCGGTTCAGCGAGTCGGTGAAACTTTCCAGGACTAGCGCCGGTCAAAAATTCCGGGCAAGATGCCCATGCAACGAACGTGAGTTCGTTGAGACTCCCCTTGGTGATTGGCCGATGCTCTGTCACAGAGCATTGGCCTATTTTTTTGTGCGGTGTCGGTGCTTTTCCCCGCCTCCAAAGCGCCACCATGGTGCGGTATGTAATTTCTACTTGCCGAAATCTTCTGAAAATATAACATTTTCAATTACTTGCTGAGCGCCCTATCGGGTGCCTCCGGTAGTGGCCGGGCATTGATTCGTTAGTGGAAAATCAAACCAACAGAGGCGAGAGAAGGTCGAACCTGCCGCGAACAGCGCGTCCCCGCTGATGCTACCGTTATTTTTGCCGCCTGCCGGTGCGCTGGCGGAGGATGTCGCGATCAGTGGCGCCACCACCGCCTGGATACCTACTTGCAGTCTATTAGAATTTTTTATGAGTTTGCCGGGTCTCGCGCTGTTTTATGGCGGCCTGGTGCGCAGCAAGAACGTGCTGGCGGTACTGATGCAAATTGAGGCACGTCCGGTCTACGGGTGGCGGAGGACCAAGAGACTGAGGAACTGGATATCGCGCAGTACGCGGAGAGAGGCTAGGTCTGTCCTGACCGTATCGGCGTCTGTGTCAGGGTCGGCCTGAAGGTCCCTGCCCCGGATTTCTGCTGGGCCACTATATTAAGCGGTACCAAAGGGGTAGGAATCATCGCCGCTGCAAGCGGCCTGCGAAACTGGTCGGAGTGAAAGGATTCGAACCTTCGACCCCCGCCTCCCGAAGGCGGTGCTCTACCAAGCTGAGCTACACTCCGAAATGCTCCGTGCGTCAGAACGATCGTTCCACCGAGAAATCGGCAACGGCGGCCAGGGCGCTGCAAAATGCCGATGCGGGCAACGCATTCAGCGCCTCTTTTGCCAGCTTGGCCTCTCCGGCAGCAAGCCCCGCAGTATAAGCGATCGCATCTGTCGATTCAATCGCTGCGATGACCTCCGGCATACGGTCCGTGCCGCCGTGTTCAATGACGTCGCGCAGCATGTCACGGGTCTTAGGGGCGCCTTGCTCGATCGCCCGCAGCAGGGGCAGCGTCGGCTTGCCCTCCGCCAGATCATCGCCCAGGTTCTTGCCGATGTCGCTGCCGGATGAACCATAGTCAAGCGCATCGTCGATCAGTTGAAAGGCCATGCCCAGATGGTGACCGTAGGTACCCAGCGCCGCCTGCGTAGCTTGGTCGCTGTGGGTGATAATTCCCGCGAGACGCGCCCCGGCTTCGAATAGGGTCGCGGTCTTGCGTGCAATCACCTCGCGGTAACGCTGTTCGTCGGTGTCCGGGTCGTTGCAATTGAGCAGCTGCAAGACCTCGCCCTCCGCGATCCGGTTGGTCGCGTGCGCCATAACGTCCATGACGGCCATCGAGTCCACCGAGACCATCATCTCGAATGCACGTGAATAAAGGAAATCACCGACCAGCACGCTCGCCGCATTGCCCCAGACGGCGTTCGCAGTGTCGCGGCTGCGGCGCTGCTCAGAGTCGTCGACCACGTCATCGTGCAGCAGCGTCGCGGTGTGTATGAACTCCACGACAGCGGCAAGTTCGACGTGTGCGGAACCCTGATAGCCCAGCGCCCGCGCCGCCAACAGGACAACCATCGGCCGCAGGCGCTTGCCGCCGCTGTTGACGATGTAGTGTCCGATCTGGTTTATCAGGACCACGTCGGATCTGAGCCGGTCGAGGATCAGGGCGTCCGTGGCCTTGAGGTCATCCTCGATCAACTCGCGGATACTGGAAAACTCCATAGGGGGCAGGATTTAGGGGGCAAAAGGCTGGCGGGCATCCTAGGTAAGCGGCTTTCTCCCTGTCAAGCCGATCTGACATCGTCGCAGGCCCCCTCGGGGCGGTCGGAAGGTTGACGATCTGTCATTAGATCGCTACTATCCCGCGTCGTTCCGCTCGCGCCAGAGCCAGCCAGTCGCCAAATTGTTCGCAGGAGAATCGTCCGTCATGTATGCGGTAATCCAGACCGGGGGCAAGCAATATCGCGTTGCTCAAGGGTCGACGCTGAAAGTCGAAAAGATCAACGCCGACGAAGGCGCCAGCGTAGAGCTGGACAGGGTCCTGATGATCGCCGATGGCGACGACGTACAGGTCGGGACACCCTACCTTTCAGGTGGCAAGGTTACGGCGACGGTGAAATCGCACGGCCGCGGAACCAAAGTGACGATCATTAAATTCCGCCGCCGGAAGCACCAGATGAAGCGCCAAGGCCACCGCCAAGCCTTCACCGAACTCGAGGTTACCGGCATCACCGCCGGTTGAAGGAGACTCAGCATGGCACACAAGAAGGCAGGCGGTAGCTCCAAGAACGGCCGTGACTCAGAATCCAAACGCCTGGGCATAAAGGTCTTCGGCGGTCAGGCCATAAACGCCGGGAGCATCATCATGCGACAGCGCGGCACCCGCGTACATGCCGGCGAGAACGTGGGTCTGGGCAGAGACCACACGCTGTTCGCGAAGGCAGACGGCGTAGTTCGCTTCGAGACCAGGGGGCCGAAAAGCCGTCAGTTCGTGAGCGTCGAATCGGCCTGATCCGCCGCCTCGAGCCTCGTGGTTTGTTTAAGGCCTCGTCCCTCGACGGGGCCTTTTTCGTTAGACCGCAGGTTATCGGAGCGGCAGCGCGGGACAAGCAACCATGAAATTCCTCGATGAGGCAGTGATCAAGGTCGAGGCCGGTGACGGCGGCAACGGTTGTGTGAGCTTTCGGCGCGAAAAGTATATTCCGAAAGGCGGTCCCGACGGCGGGGACGGGGGAGATGGCGGCGACGTAATCCTGGTCGCCGACAGCGGGCTCAACACCCTGGTCGACTTTCGCCATCAGCGCCTGCATCGGGCCGAGCGCGGCCAAAACGGCATGGGGCGGCAGATGACCGGAAAGAAGGGGGAATCGCTGCGCATCCGTGTGCCGACCGGCACGCGGGTGCATGACGCCGATACCGCGGAGTTTCTCGGTGAGGTCCTGAACCAGGGCCAGCCACTCCTAGTGGCGCGCGGCGGTCATCACGGTCTCGGCAATATCCATTTCAAGAGCAGCACCAATAGAGCGCCTCGGCAGGCGACCCAGGGTACTCCCGGTGAGCGGCGCACCCTACATCTCGAGCTGGTGCTGTTGGCCGACGTCGGTCTGCTCGGGTTGCCGAATGCCGGAAAATCAAGTCTCATCCGGGCGCTGTCGAGCGCGCGTCCGAAGGTCGCGGATTATCCGTTTACGACGCTGTACCCGAATCTGGGCGTGGTGCGGGCAGGAACCGATACGAGTTTCGTGATTGCAGATATACCCGGCGTCATCGAGGGTGCCGCGGAGGGCGCTGGCCTGGGCATCCAGTTTCTGAAACACCTCGCGCGCACGCGCCTGCTGCTGCACCTGGTCGATGTCGCGCCAAGTGACGGTTCTTCGGCGTCCGATGCGGTGCGTAGAACCCTCAACGAGGTCGAAAAATTCGGACAGGGCCTGGCCGAGCGGGAACGCTGGCTGGTGCTCAGCAAGAGTGACCTGCTGAATGCCGACGACTTGGCGCACCGTCAGGCGGCATTGCTTAGAGAGCTCAACTGGCATGGCCCGGTCTTCGCGATCTCGTCGGTCTCTCGCCAAGGCCTGGATACCCTTGTCCGGGCATTATCGCGCCGTCTGCAGGCATTGCGTGAGGCCGAACGACAGGTGCAGACCCACGCAGGTGCCGACGAAGAGGCGTACGATCCGCTGAAGTGAAGATGATGCGTGAATCCATAGCCGCCAGCCGCCGCTGGGTGATAAAGATAGGCAGTGCACTGATCACCGCCGATGGCACCGGACTGGACCGCGACAGGCTGCGTGATTGGGTCGATCAGATTGCGGACCTGATTGCGGCAGGCAACGAAATGGTAATTGTGTCGTCCGGCGCCGTTGCCGAAGGAATGAAACGCATGGGCTGGATGCAGCGTCCGGGCAGTCTTCATGAGCTTCAGGCGGCCGCGGCGATTGGGCAGATGGGTCTGGTCCAGGCCTGGGAGAGCTGCTTCCAGCGGCGCGGCTTGCACACTGCGCAGGTTCTGCTCACCCACGACGATCTTGCAGACCGCAAACGCTACCTGAATGCCCGCAGCACGCTGCGCGCACTGGTCGGTTTCGGCATCGTACCGGTGATCAATGAAAACGACGCAGTGGCGAACGACGAATTGCGTCTCGGAGACAACGATACCCTGGCTGCGCTGGTTGCCAACCTGATCGAGGCGGACCTGTTGGTGCTGCTGACGGATCAACAGGGACTTTACGACGCCGATCCGCGGTCCCATCCGAGCGCGAGCCTGGTGTCTCATGCTAAGGCCGGTGACAGTGTACTGGATGATATGGCCGGTGGCGGTGGCCTGCTCGGTCAGGGGGGGATGCAGACGAAGGTCCGTGCGGCGCGGCTGGCCGCGCGATCCGGGGCGGCTACGCTGATCGCCAACGGCCGCAGCGATGGCGTCCTGCGGCGTCTCAAACTCGGCGAAGAGATCGGCAGTCTGCTGACACCGTCGCAAGCACCCGATGTGGCCCGCAAGCGCTGGTTGGCCGGTCAGTTGCAGATCAAGGGTCGCCTAGTCCTCGACGCCGGCGCAGTTCGAGTGCTGCGCGAATTAGGACGCAGTCTGCTGGCGGTCGGGGTTAAAGAGATACAGGGCGATTTTCGCCGCGGTGAAATGGTGGTCTGTACCGACGAAGACGGGCGCGAGTGCGCACGCGGACTGGTCAATTACAGCGCGGTCGAGGCGCGACAGATCCAGGGGCGTCCATCGAGCGAAATCGAGCAAATCTTGGGTTACGTCGACGACGATGAACTGATTCATCGCGACAATCTCGTTATTGTTTAGCAGATTCTACCGTCCAACAGACGGATCGACCTGTCCATCTACCGCCAGTCTTGCGGAATAAAAAACCCCGCGCGCATCCCTACGCTCGGGGTTCACGTGTCGTCAGGCTAGGTTGGCAAACTCAGTGGTCCCTGCGGCGCCTCCTGGCGCAGATCGCAATCCTTCGCGTCCTTGTTGACGACGCTCTTACTCTGCCACAGGTCGCCCTCGCGGGAATATAATCCAGATCTGTTATCTCTGTAGGAAAAATCCTACTGCCGATCCGCGGATCGCCGCACAGACAAAAAACCGGCCATCGGCCGGCTGATTTGCAGGCGCCAGCGAGCGGACTCAGAGAGCGCGAATCTTGGCGTTGAGTCGGCTCTTGTGACGTGCCGCTTTGTTCTTGTGAATCAGACCCTTGGTGGCCAGGCTGTCGAGTAGCGGCGTTGCTGATTTGAGCGCGTCTGCGGCGGCCGCCTTGTCGCCGGCCTCGATAGCCTTGATGACTTTTTTGATCTCCGTGCGCATCTCGCTGCGGCGACCGGTGTTGCGCTGGCGGCGCTCCTCGGCCTGGCGGGCGCGTTTACGGGCTTGGGCGGTGTTGGCCAATTCAGAACTCCTGAGGATTACGGACATTCACAAACGACGCGCGATTATCTTGATCTGGGCCGTTGGTGTCAAGCCGTGTGGACCGCAGCCAGCCGGGGGCCGTGGCACTATAATCGCGACTTTGCGGAGGATCGCATCCTGTCACTGTTCAAGTCCCTTTCCACCGTAGGCGGCTACACTCTGCTGTCCCGCGTGCTGGGTTTCGTGCGTGATCTGGTGTTCGCCCAGGTATTTGGCGCCAATGCTCAGACGGACGCATTTTTCGTCGCTTTCAAGATCCCGAATTTCCTGCGTCGTCTGTTCGCCGAGGGCGCCTTCGCGACCGCCTTCGTCCCGGTGTTAACCGAATATCGGACACAGCGCGATCTCCGCGAACTGAAGGCTTTCATCGACCATATCGCCGGTGCACTCGGCCTGGTGCTGTTGGTTCTGTCACTGATTGGCGTAGTCGCCGCCCCGCTGATTGTCTCGCTATTCGCCTTCGGCTGGGTGATCGATGGTGAAGGCACCAAGCTCGCGTTGGCAGCTGAAATGCTGCGTCTGACCTTTCCCTATCTGTTCTTTATATCGTTGACCGCGTTTGCCGGCGGCATCCTCAACGCGCACGACCGCTTTGCGGTGCCGGCCTTTACGCCGGTTCTGCTCAATGTCTGCCTGATCGCGGCAGCCTTGTGGTTGGCACCGCAGATGGAGGAGGCGATCGTAGCCCTGGCATGGGGGGTGCTGCTCGCCGGCATCACCCAGTTCACCTTCCAGCTACCTTTCTTGGCGCGCCTGAGGCTATTGCCGCGCCCGCGCCCGGGATTTCGTGACCCAGGCGTTCGACGCGTGCTCAAGCTCATGGTGCCCGCATTGTTTGCCGTGTCGGTAACCCAAATAAATCTGATGTTCGACACCGTGCTGGCCTCTTTCCTGGTATCCGGCAGTATCTCCTGGCTGTACTACTCCGACCGCCTGGTGGAGTTCCCACTCGGTGTGCTCGGCATCGCGCTGGCCACGGTGATTCTGCCGCGCCTGTCGCGGCGGCAGGCCGAGGCAGCGCCCCGGGCGTTCAGTCTGACCCTGGACTGGGGGCTACGCATGACCCTGGTCTTCGGTGTCCCGGCTGCGGTCGGGTTGATGGTGCTGGCCGGGCCCATGATCGCGACCCTGTTTCAGTCCGACGTGTTCGACGCGCAGGATGTGATAATGGCGCAGCGCAGCCTTATGGCCTATGCGCTCGGCTTGCAGGCCTTCATCCTCATCAAGGTACTGGCGCCCGGCTTCTACGCCCGGCAGGACACGGCGACGCCGGTGAAGATTGGGGTTATTGCGATGGTTGCCAATATGGCGCTCAACCTGGCGCTGATCTTCCCGCTCAAGCATGCTGGCCTGGCCTTGGCGACCAGCCTTTCGGCCTATCTGAACGCCTTTCTCCTGATGCGGCACCTGCGGCGAGATGCAGTCTACCTGCCCTCCAGCGGGTGGTCGCGCCTGATCGCGCAGGTTGCCGGCGCGGCGTTGTTGATGGCCGGGCTGGTGGCCTGGCTGTCGCCTGAACTCGGCGCCTGGAGCGAAGCGGCACGTTGGACGCGCGTCGTCTGGCTCGGTGGCTTGATCACGCTTGGCGCGGGGATCTACGGTGCCGCCCTGCTGACGTTCGGCCTGCGCCCGCGGGATCTGCTGGACCACAGTGTCCGGGAGACCGACTGATGTTGCGGCTGCTCTGGCTGAGCGCGCTAGTGGTCGTCGCCGATCAGATCAGCAAGTTCTGGATCATGGCGCACTTCGAGGACTATGAGGTGCTGACGATCTGGCCCGTGTTCAACCTGACATTGGTCTATAACACGGGCGCCGCTTTCAGCTTCCTGAGCGATGCCGGAGGCTGGCAGCGCTGGTTCTTTATCGCTATCGGCATCGTCGTGTCGGCGGTGATGGCGCTCTGGCTCGGCCAGCTGCATCGCGAAGAGCGCCTGACCGCCTACGGCCTGGCACTGGTCATCGGCGGTGCCATCGGCAACCTGATCGACCGTATCTGGCTGGGCAAGGTCGTCGACTTCCTGCAGTGGCATTGGCAGGAGTGGTACTGGCCGTCGTTCAATCTGGCAGACAGCGCCATCACTGTCGGTGTGGTGCTTCTGCTGATCGACGGCTTGTTCGGCCAGCGTCGCAGAAAGGATTAGAGTTATCAGAAAATTCCTACGTCGATTGCAGAATTCGGCCACTGCGCGCGAGCCGCGAGACGGGCAATATGCATCACACCACCTTCAGGGACGAGACTGTTCGCACAGGACGTGCCAGACGACACGGACGTCGCGGGACCCAGGATGGGTCGACACCGGGCCTCGGTGGCAATACCCGACAACAGGGACTGTTGTCGGGTATTTCTTTTTGCCTCGCCGCCAGTGCCCTGTGCGCGGATCGTGCCGGCCCTGGGTCAAACCGATATACTCAACGGCTTGTTTCGGTTGACTGGTCGAGTCGGTGTTACTGATCCGGGGGTTGCACAATTTGCGCACGGCGCACCGCGACTGCGTCGCCACCATCGGAAACTTTGATGGCGTGCATCTCGGGCATCAGGCGGTACTGTCGGCGCTCAAAGCGCGTGCGGAAACCGCCGGTATGCCCTCGCTGGTCATCACCTTCGAGCCGCAGCCGATGGAGTTCTTTCTCCCGGAGCAGGCCCCCGCAAGACTGACGCGTCTGCGCGAAAAGCTCGAGGCCATCGCAGCCTGCGGCATCGATCGCGTGTTGCTGATCCGGTTTGACGAACGGTTCGCTGCGGTCGAGGCGCGCGATTTCGTCAATCGGGTGCTGGTCGAGCAGCTGGGCATTCGTTATCTGTATGTCGGAGACGATTTCCGGTTCGGTAAGGCGCGTGTCGGCGATTTCGCACTGCTTCGACAGATGGGCGACGCCCAGGGGTTTGGCGTGGAGAGCCTGGACACGGTAAGTGACGACGGTTTGCGTATCAGCAGCACGCGCGTGCGAGAGGCGCTGGAAAAGGGTGACCTGGCACACGCTGAGCGCTGCCTTGGCCGACGCTACCGCATCTGCGGGCATGTTGGGCATGGCAACGCACTTGGCCGTACCATTGGGTTTCCGACCATGAACGTGCCGCTGTTGCGGCGTTCGACGCCGCTGCGCGGTGTATTTGCGGTGCAGGTTCAGGGGGTGACGGATCGACCTTTGCCTGGTGTGGCGAACCTCGGCAATCGGCCGACGCTCGAAGGCGACGATCGCTTCCTGCTCGAGGTCCACCTATTCGATTACGCCGGGGATTCCTATGGTCGTCATGTCGAGGTGGATTTCATTGCACGCATTCGCGACGAACACAAGTTTTCGTCTTTCGATGCGCTGCGCGAGCAGATTCAGCGTGATGTACAGCGAGCCCGTGAGATCCATCGTCTGGATTCGGCACACCAGCGTCAATCAATCTAATTGGCTCGTCCGACCGCGCTATCGCAGGCAACCGACTTCTTTTTCTCTGACACCGGGTCTTAGTCCGTGAGCAAAGATTACAAGGACACACTGAACCTTCCGAAGACTGCGTTTCCGATGAAGGCCAATCTGGCCCAGCGTGAACCGGCGATGCTAAAGCATTGGGAGGCCATCGATCTCTATCGCAAGGTGCGCGCGGCCTGCGAGGGCCGCGAAAAGTTTGTGCTGCACGATGGGCCACCCTACGCCAACGGCGAGATCCATATCGGCCATGCAGTCAACAAGGTGCTGAAGGACATCATCGTCAAGAGTCGCACGCTGGCAGGCTTCGATGCGCCCTATCTCCCGGGCTGGGACTGCCATGGCCTGCCGATTGAGCTGCAGGTCGAAAAGAAGGTCGGCAAACCCGGTCGCAAGGTTAGTGCGGCGGAGTTCCGGATGGCCTGCCGCGCCTATGCCGCGACCCAGGTCGACAAGCAGCGTATCGATTTCAAACGCCTTGGCGTGCTGGGTGATTGGGAAAATGCCTACCTCACCATGGATTTTTCCCAGGAGGCGGGGATCATCCGCTCCCTCGGGCGGATTGCCGAGCGGGGCCACATCAGCAAGGGCTCGAAGCCGGTCCACTGGTGTACCGACTGTGGGTCGGCCCTGGCTGAGGCAGAGGTCGAGTACAAGGACAAGGAATCTATCGCCATTGACGTCCGCTTTCGCGCCGTCGATCAGGAGACCTTTGCGGCCAGTTTCACCAGCACAGAGGATGGCCCCGGGCATGGCGAAATCTCTGTGGTGATCTGGACCACGACACCGTGGACCCTGCCGGCCAACCAGGCGGTGGCCTTGAATCCAGAGTTCGAGTACGTCCTCGTGCAGATCGCCGCAGAGCGGCTGGTGTTGGCAGAGGGCATGCTCGAGAGCGCGATGCAGCGTTGGGGCATCGAGTATTTTGAGATTGTCGGGCGGGCCGCTGGGGCATTGTTGGAAGGTCAGCTCCTACACCATCCTTTTTACCATCGCCAGGTCCCCGTGGTCTTGGGCGGCCACGTGACCCTAGAGGCAGGTACCGGCGCCGTGCATACCGCGCCCGGTCATGGCCTGGATGACTATATCGTCGGTCAGCGCTACGGTCTGCCGGTCGACAACCCGGTTGGCGGAAATGGCTGCTTCATGCCCGGCACGCCATTGTTCGAAGGCGAGCACGTGTTCAAGGCCAACGATCATGTGGTCGCGGTGCTCGAGGAGCACGGGGCGCTCATCGAGTCGGCTAGGTTCACCCACAGCTACCCGGTTTGCTGGCGGCACAAGACGCCGATCATCTTTCGCGCCACGCCACAGTGGTTCATCTCCATGGAGCAGAATGGGCTGCGCGATGCCGCGCTGGCTGAGATTCGGCGCGTGAAATGGACGCCGGACTGGGGCCAGGCGCGAATCGAGGGAATGGTCGAGAACCGGCCGGACTGGTGTGTGTCGCGTCAGCGCACCTGGGGCGTACCGCTTGCGTTCTTCGTGCACAAGGACAGCGGCGAGCTGCACCCAGACACCGCGCGACTGATAGAGGAGGTCGCACTGCGGGTCGAACATGCCGGTATCCAGGCGTGGTTCGATCTCGAGCCGGAAGACCTGCTCGGGGACGGGGCCCAGGACTACGACAAGGTCGCGGACACGCTCGATGTCTGGTTCGACTCCGGGGTAACCCATGCCTGTGTACTCGAGCCGCGCGCCGAACTGGTCAGCCCGGCCGATCTGTACCTCGAGGGCTCGGATCAACACCGCGGCTGGTTTCAATCCTCACTGCTGACCGGCGTGGCGATGAATGGCCATGCCCCCTATAAAGGCGTACTGACGCACGGCTTCACGGTCGATGCCGACGGCAAGAAGATGTCGAAGTCCCTGGGAAACGTCGTTGCGCCTCAGACAGTGATGAAGACGCTTGGCGCCGACACCATCAGACTCTGGGTGGCCGCAACGGATTATCGCGGCGAGATGTCGGTGTCGGATGAGATCCTGAAACGTACCGCCGATGCCTATCGTCGCATCCGCAACACGGTGCGCTTTCTGCTGGCCAATCTCGAGGGTTTCGATCCTGCCCGGCATCGGGTGGCCGCGGCTGACATGATCGCGTTGGATCAGTGGGCGGTGGGGCGCGCGCATGCGCTGCAGCGCGAGATCACCCTTGCCTATGACGACTACAATTTTCACCTCATCTACCAGAAACTGCTCAACTTCTGCGTCGCCGACCTGGGTGGCTTCTACCTCGATGTGATTAAGGATCGGCAGTACACCACGCAGGCGGACAGCCTTGCGCGACGCTCCTGCCAGACCGCAATGTTCCACATTGTCGAGGCAATGGTGCGCTGGATGGCCCCCGTGCTCAGCTTCACCGCCGATGAGATTTGGGGTTTCATGCCGGGTGCGCGTGCCGAATCCGTGTTCATGGAGACTTGGTACGAGGGCCTCTTTGTGCGTGAACAGGGCCCGCTGGATGCTGTCGCCTGGGGACAGGTCATCAATGTAAAGACCGCAGTGGGGAAACAACTCGAGCTGATGCGTAGGGAGGGCATCATCGGCTCTTCGCTGGATGCCGAAGTCGAGCTGTATTGCGACGAGCCGCTGTCGAGCCTGCTCGCCTCGCTGGGCGACGAACTCCGCTATGCGCTGATCACCTCGTATGCCAGCGTGGCTCGATTGGCCGATGCCTCGCCGCAGGCGATGGATACTGAAGTCAACGGACTCAAGATCGCGGCCTGGGCCAGCGAGCACGCAAAGTGCACGCGCTGCTGGCACCATCGCGAGGATGTCGGACGCGATGCCGAGCACCCTGAACTGTGTGGGCGCTGTGTCGAGAATGTCGCCGGTGCCGGCGAGGCGCGGCGATTCGCCTGATAAACGTGGAGCGAGGTCACCGGGTGTGTGATGGCTATCTGAATTGCCCCGCTGCCGTCCCTGCTCAACCTCAAACTGCTTACCTGATCGACGGATAGACCGATGGAGATTTTGCATCACGGCGCCGTCGGTGGCGTTACCGGTTCTTGTCACGAGTTGCGGGTCGACGAACGCGATGCAGTCTTGATCGACTGCGGGCTTTTTCAGGGCGCGGAGAACTCCGGTAAGGGGGCCAATGCGGTCGATCTGGCCATCGAGTTCTCCATCGAGCATGTCCGTGCGCTGGTCGTCACCCATGTGCACATCGATCATGTCGGCCGGATCCCCTATCTGCTCGCGGCAGGATTCACCGGTTCGATCTATTGTTCGCAGCCCTCGGCGAGATTGCTGCCGGTGGTCCTGGAAGACGCGCTGAAGGTCGGGGTGACGCGCAACAAACGCCTGATCGAACGGGTAATGCGCCGGCTGCAGCAGATAATTCGGCCGGTAGACTATGGTGTCTGGCAAACGATCGATGTGCGGGGCGCAACGCCCCTCGTGGTGCAGTTCCGCCGCGCCGGGCACATCCTGGGATCGGCGTGGGTCGACTTTCGCTGCGGTGCGGGAGAAGACGAACGCCATGTGATTTTCTCTGGCGATCTGGGTGCGACCGAGACACCGCTGCTTCTGCCGCCGGATCAGCCGGAAAGCTGCGATATGTTGGTCCTGGAAAGCACCTATGGTGATCGCAACCATGAGGGTCGGGCGCGGCGTCAGGCGGCGCTGGAAGACATCATCCGTCACGCACTGAAGGACGCTGGCACCGTCTTGATCCCGGCCTTCAGTATCGGGCGCACCCAGGAGCTCCTCTACGAACTCGAAGACATCCTGTACCGCAATCGTGGCAAGTCGGCGGCAGACGATCTGCCCTGGGATGACTTGGAGATTGTGCTCGACTCGCCGTTGGCGGCGCGCTTTACCGATCTTTACCGCGCGTTGCGCCCTTATTGGGACGACGAGGCGAGAACCCGCATCGCACAGGGCCGGCACCCGCTGAACTTTGATCAGCTGACGACCATTGACGGCCACGAGGACCATTTGCGCGTGGTGCGCTATTTGGCCAAGACCGGGCGCCCTGCGGTGGTACTGGCGGCCGGTGGCATGTGCGCCGGCGGGCGCGTGGTCAATTACCTCAAGGCCCTGCTCGGCGATGCCAGGAATGACATCCTGTTCGTCGGCTACCAGGCACAGGGTACCCCGGGACGCGATATCCAGCGCTATGGTCCGACGGGTGGTTATGTCGGTCTGGACGGCGAGCGCTTTGATATCCGCGCCCGCGTCCACACCATCGCCGGCTATTCGGCCCACGCCGACCAATCCGGGCTCATCGATTTCGTACGCAACATGACGACAAGACCGCAGCGGATTCGTTTGGTGCACGGCGAGCCGGCGGCCAGTGCGGTGCTCGCCCAGAAGCTGCGGGCCTATGTCGCGGCGACCGAGGTGGCAGGTCAACACGCGGGCCCGGACATAGCGCCGGACGCCTGACATCGTGATAGCTTGCTATCCGGCTCTGGCCTCCCTCACGGCGTCGTCACCTGCTCACCGGCCGCCTCCTTGGCCCGGATCTCCGCACGGCGCATCGGCATGCCGTCGATCTGCAGGAAGATATCGCGCACGTCGGTGTCCAGCGCGGCGCGCCGTTTCACGCCGCCGTCCTTACCGACCAGGATCATCAGGCGGCCGTCCTCCGTCACGCCCAGACGGCGTCGTAGCTGCTCGGCCTCGCGCGCGCTCAGGGCGAGATCGTCGACCGTCGCGCTCTCACGGTACAGCATGAAGACCCGCAGATTGCGATCGCGCAGCGCGGCTTTGCGCTGTTCGATCGTAAGGGCCTGCGCCTGCAGCAGCGGGTCGTCGGGCGTGGGTGCTATCAGGAACAGTAGACGGTCACGCCACGCATGCTGGTCGAGATCGTAGGCCGCTGCGTCCAGCGCCAGCGTTGCTGCAAGCGCCGCGCCAAGCAATCTGGCATAGCGGGCAGGACCCCGGCTGGTGCCTTTACTCGACGGTATATCCCCTTTCCGGCTTCTTCGGTCCACCTGCTGTCCCCTCTATTCCGCCACGGCCTTTGTAACAGTGGCCGTGTATTGTTCCCAAGACCGCTGGGCTTGATGCCTCAATAGATGACCGGCGGCGGCCTGGCCACTCAGATAGGCGCCCTCGATGCGCGCGCCATTACACCAGTCGCCACACACCGCCAGCTGCAGGTCCGGATCCCAGAGCGCCCCGGCCTGCAGTGGATTGTCGACCAGTGAATACAGCCAACGGTGTGCGGACAGCACCTCCGAATCGTCGAGGTCCATGCCGGTCTGCGCGGCCAGCGACGCTGTGAGCGTCTTCGCGACTTGATCAACGGGGGTGTCGAGATGGGCGCGGGTCCAGTCCGCTGCGGCATGGAGTACCCAGGTGTGTCCGCGGCGTCCCGGTTTGGCGCTGTTGCGCGCCGCCCATGCGATCTCGCCGTTGGCGAAAAAGAGACCGTCATAGGGCAGCATCGGTTTGCCGGGCAGACTGAGCATCACCGCCCAGGCGGGCGAATAGTCTACGGTGGCTGCCTGTTGTGCGAGATGGGGCGCAGCGGCCGCCAGCAGTAGCTGTGTCTGGGGTGCCGGCAGTGCGACGACCAGTGCATCGAAACCGCCCAGCGGATCGCCGGTCTCGCTGTGCAGCCGCCACCGCCCATTGGCGCGTTGTGGGGGCGCCACCAACGTCTGTTTTCGCACGTCTAGGTCAGCGCCCAGGTGCCTGCCGATCTCGCTCATCCCGGGTACGCCGACAAAGCGCGCGTGGCGATCCGACGCTGGCTCTACACCGCCTTTACTCACGCGCCCGATCCGGCCTTCCCAGAGCGCGACCAGGCCCTGTTCGCGCCACGCCTCGACCGCGCGTCCGAACCGGGTGTCGCGCGCGGTGAAGTACTGGGCGCCGTGGTCGAAACCGATGTTGCCGATGCGTCGCGTCGCCGCCCGACCTCCGACCCCGCGGGATTTCTCGAACACCGTGACGCAGTGCCCCTGGTCCTGCAGCGATCGCGCAGCGCCGAGCCCGGCGATTCCGGCGCCGATTACCGCGATATCCAGAACGCGTTCGGTGCTTGGTTGTGTCACCCGTTGGCGGAGGGCGGCGAGATCGAGGCGGCGCGCATGCGCCTGGCTCGGCCGACTGCGCAGCCTGCCGATCACCGGTGAATCGGGAAATGGCCGATCGAACAAACCGAGGCTCCACAGTAGCCCGCCGTAGGAATTTGGATCCGAGCCATCCAGTGCATATCGGTGGTTGAGGTCGATCAGGGCGCCCATTGTGGCCTGTGCATCCGATCGCCAATAGGCGAGCGCCTTGGCCCAGGTCATGCGCAGATTGTTGTGCAGCTCCCCATGGATTCGCAGAGACGTCTGGGCCAGGTCCCACAGGGGGTCGCCACTGCGCGAGCGCGCCAGCGTCTCTGCATCGATCGCCGCCGGGCGGACGTCGTCCGCGTGCGCATGCAGCGTCGCCCGGGCCCAGTCGGGGAGTGCGCCGATGACCTCCGGGTCCGCTGTATGAAAGCAGAAGTTATAGGCGAGCTCGCGCCACACCAGCAGCTCATCGAGGAACTTTCTCGCCCCATCGCCACCGACACGCGACGCCTCTCGCGCTATGCGAAACGGCGAGACATGCCCATGGTGCAGATACGCAGAGAGGCGGCTGACGCCGCGCGGCCAGGCGACCGCAGCGTCGTTGCGTTCACGCGCATAGGTGCGCAGACCCTGGTCGCGAAACGTCTCCCAACGGGCATAGCCGGCCAGTGAGCCGCCTGGCGTGTGCGCGACCGGCGGGATGCTGTGGTCGATGGCGCAATCGGCGCAAAGGGTCGCGATGTCTGCCCGTTCCAGATCCAGCGGGTCAAACCCAAGCTCGCCGTCGAAAGCGGGTTGGCTGGCCACTTGGGTTGGCCAGTTCAACGGGATGCGTTGCGCAAACTGCGCGGCCGTCTCCCGCCGAAAGTCGAACGCCCGGCTGAAACGCCTTGGCAGCGACTGCATGGGCACCACGCAGCAGCTGTCGACTGCGACAACCGGTGCCGCGGCGCGCTCGGCCAGCCTGGCGGCCCAGGCGGGGAAGGGCGGAGCCGGAAAGTCCTCGACGACGACCGCCGCGGCGCGCGCCATCAGATCACGAAGCGGGGACGGCTGGGTCCCGCTTCGGTCGATATGGAAGATCGCGCGAATGCCCCGCTGACGAAGTTCGCGATGGGCGTCGCGCGCGCCCTGCAGGATGAAGGCGTGGTGGCGGTCATTGTTGAACCGGTGACGGCCACCGAGACCCTGGTAAACCAGAACCGGCAGATGCCATTCGTTGCCGAGTGTCATCGCCGCATCCAGTGCCGGGTTCTCATGGCCGCGCACCGCGTGATGCATCCAGTACAGCACGAACTCGGCACTCGGATTGACCGAGGCGCCGTTGAGCGGACGGCTGCGCTCGCGAAGCGGCGGCGGCAGGATCTGGAGCAGCGCATCGCCCGCAGCGTGGACAGCCATTTTGTGTCTCCTCAGGTCCGTCGCTCAATCAGCATCAGGCACGGATTTGTCGGCGTGGCCAAATCAACAGTGCGGCGTTAGGTCGAGCCTGCGCTACAGCAAGTGCCCAGGTAAAGTTTGATTCCCCCGCCTATTATTGCGATCAATCGGATAAACGAACAGTTTTCGCACGTTAAATAAGTGGACAAGAAACGAAGATTTGGGTTCACCAAGCCAGTGTTCGGCTTCGGTCCCGGGAAAGGCTGAGCAGCCCTTCCGCGCAGCCAGGCGACACATTACCGCATGCTGGGACGTGGACTGTGCCGTTGCTCCGGCTCAGCGCGGGGGCTGGGCGGCGATTGCCTGCCGTCTGGCGCACAGTAACCCGATCGCCTCGGTCAGACCGGGCGTCGGTCGGGATAACAGATCAGCGAGTCGACTGTTTCCGCTCCCCGCGCGGCCCGGGAGTAGCGAGATCCGCATCGCGCTGCGTGCCACATAGCGGGCCTCGTCGGCGATCGCGAACACCCCGCGCGGTACGTGGCCAAACATGTTGCGATAGCCACTGTGTCTCAGGACGTCGTTGATCCAGTGACTGCCACCGATGGTCATCGCTGGCGTATCCCACACCTCGATATAGGCGGGCAGCAGCGGCTGTTGCGCACAGCGCGTCACCAGGGATCTTTCAAAGCGTAGCGCCGCGCGCTCGGCGGTGGGGATGTTATTGGTCAGCCTGCCGATTGCACGGATCGTAGAGGCGATGTCGCGAAGTGATGTGGGCTCGCTGCGGTAGAGCGCGATTCCAATTCGTTCTATCCATTCCAGGTCCGACGCCCGGTTGCCGGATTGCCAGGCAATCACGAGATCGGGCCGCAAGGTCAAGAGCCGCTCACGGTCCAGCGCACCGGGACCGCCGACGCGTGGCAGGGCGGCCATGGACGGCGGATAGCTGCCGCCGGCGGCGATGCCCACGAGACGATCACCGCCACCTGCCGCAAGCACGAGTTCGGTGGCGTGCGGCGCCAGGGTGACAATGCGCTGTGCCGCGTGGGCCAGCGCCACCGGCCTACCGAGGTCGTCATTCACCTGCTCACACCATCCCTGCGCAGGCAGCCCCAGCGTCGCCCCGAGCAGCAACCAGGCCGCCGTCGCAATGCGGCTCAAGCCGGCACCGCGATCAGATTGCCGTCCGCGCTGTCCGAGACCCACAGCGCAGGCCGCTGCCGGAAGACCGATAGCATGCGAGCGAAATAGCTCATCGATCGTAGGCCTTCTCGGGAGCGCCCGGTGCATGCCTCGCGCCGCTGCAATATCCACGTCAAGTACGCTGAATTCGCCCCGAGTTTCCCGCGGTCGCCGCAAGCAGCGCGCGGAAGTTGTCCCAGTCGAAATGGGGCCCGGGGTCGGTCTTGCGCCCCGGCGCGATATCCGAATGGCCAACGATGCGCGGTGTGCTTATCTGCGGAAAAAGCGCGCGAACCTGGGCGCTCAGCGAGGTCAGGCGCTGGTATTGCGCCGCAGTGAACGGCGAGGTGTCGGAGCCTTCGAGCTCGATGCCGATGGAGAAGTCATTACAGCGCTCGCGACCGCAGAAGCTGGACGGACCGGCGTGCCACGCGCGCCGGTCGAGAGCTACGAACTGGGTCGTGGTCCCGTCGCGCTCGATCAGCAGATGGGCCGATACCTCCAGGTGCGCAATCTCCCGGAAGTACGGGTGATCCTCGGGGTTCAGTCGGTTGAGAAACAGATCTTGGATATAACCCGAACCGAACTCCCCCGGCGGCAGGCTGATGTTGTGAATAACCAGCAGATCGACCTCGCTGCCAGCGGGGCGCTCGTCGGCATTGGGAGAGAGGACCTGCTGCAATCCCGGCAACCAAAGGCCGCTGCGGGTGATCATGGCGCCTCCTCGGCCGGTTGTTGCAATGCAGCAAGGACCGCCGAAATGACCGCTTCGGGATGCGCCTCGCACTGCAGCTGACCGTGAAAATGGCCACCGAAAAACAAGAAAACTGTCGGTAAATGAAAGACTTCGAATTCATAGGACAATGCCAGGTCGCGTTGGGCATCGACTTCTAATAGCTGCCAACCAGACTGCGCGGTCCGCACCCTGTGCATCACTTGGCGCAGCTGTCGGCAGCTGCCGCAGTCGGGGGAAGTGAACATCACCAACGCGGCGCCGGTCGAATCTGTCAGCCGGTGGTGAAAATCGAACTGACTGAGGCTGTCGGAATGGGATTCGGGCGTCTGAAGCAGATCTGCAGACATAACTCATTGGAAATTTCTGGCAGAGACGATAACTTACACCAGAATCAGGACACCAGTCAGGAATCAAGGGCGAGCGCCGCTAACTTCTGCAGGACGAGCGAAATGCGCACCTAGGTTGATTTTAGGCGGGAGACTCCCAAGCCGATGTGATTGCGTTCACCGCTTCGCAAACACATCGAAACGGGTTGCGAGAAGCGTGACAACATTACACCTGGATAAAGCCAGGGCGCGAGTTAGTCTTCCCCTAAGGGCCCGGCGCCGAAGGGAGATTGGCCAGGCAAAGACGTCTAGAGGTTGGTGTTCATGGCAAGCGACAATGTAGTTTCCTTAGACCAGATGTCGAGCGGCACGCGCCGCAGGATCGCTGACGCCAAGGCCAAAGAGGTGATCGCGGCCTGTCGGGCGCGACTGGTCGACACACTGCCGCGACTGCTGCAGGAGTTGTTCGAACATGTCGACGACGAGCTCTATCAGCTCGCCGACAAGTCGGCCAATGACGTTCTGCAGACCCGCTATTTCGAGGCCATGCGCGAGATCCGCAAACTTCGCGGGGCCATCGAGGAAGAGTTTCTACGCGATCAGATAAGTCACTACGAGGCCTTTTGGGGTCACCCGGTGGCATCAGACAACCCGCAGGCGGTATTCGAGAAGGACGAGCTGAGCCTGGTCGACGATGAAGAGCTCGAGGAGAATCTTGCCGTCAGCGGAATGATCTCCAAGGCCGAGAACCGCTACCATCGGGAGCTGTTCGCGCTCAACATGCGATTCGCTCAGCTCGCCGGCATCCCGGACCTCACCACCCACCAGAATCCGGTTGGTCCGTTCGATCTGGCCGAAGGTTTCCGCGCGGCCATGCGGCAGTGGCAGGGTGAACTCGGCGTTCGCCTGGTGGTATTCAAGCTGTTCGACCGCTATGTGATGGGATACATCGGCGGTCTGTACGACGACCTCAACGACAGCCTGGTCGATGCCGGGATATTGCCAAAGATTGTGCAGCGAGTGCGTCGCAACCCGGTCGCGCCCTCGATCCAGCGGGCTCGCGAGGAGGCGCCCGAGAGCATGGGCGGCGCCGCGATGGATTTCGCCAACGAACAGGCGGTAGCCGAAGTCGGCCATGAACAGATACTCGGGATGCTGGGGCAGCTGCTCTCGCTGCGTCGAAATCACGGGGCCGCCAATCTCTATTCGCGGCACTTGCCCGGCGGCGGGAACGCGGCCCACTATACGAACCTGCCCGCGGTCGATTCGCACGACCTGGTCGACGCGCTGAATTACCTGCAGCGCGAGGTCTCGGTCGAGGCACCGATCAGCCCGAGTGAGATGCAGCAGCTGCAATCCGAAATGCTGATCAGCCTGGGTCGTCAGCTCGAGATGGGGTCCGCCGAGGCGCCGTCGAAGCGGTTGAACGAGGTCGATCAGGACCTGCTGGATGTCATCGGGATGCTGTTCGATTTTATCCTCGATGACGCCAATGTGCCCGATGCAATGAAGGCGCTGATAGGCCGGCTGCAGATTCCGATGCTGAAGGTCGCGCTTCTCGATCGCAGCTTCTTCGGCAACAAACAGCACCCGGCGCGCCGTCTGCTTAATACCCTTGCGCGTGCGGCCATGAGCTGGGTCGATGACGGCGATCGATCGGCGAAGTCGCTGTATGGGCGAATCGATACAGCGGTCACCCGCATCCTGAGGGACTTCAACGACGATGTCGGTTTGTTCGCGCAGGTCTACGACGAATTCTCCAACTTTATCGAGCGCGAGACCCGTGGCGCCGAGGTGGCTGAGGAACGCATCAACCAGGTCACCCGCGGGCAGGAGCAGCTATTGATCGCGCGCCGCCGCGTCGCCGAGGTGCTCAACGAGTTCCGCGAGGCGCAACCGGACATGCCAACCGCGGTCGTCAATATCCTGCGTGAGGGCTGGCACGACGTCATGCTGCTAGCCTTTCTGCGCGAGGGCGAGGAAAGCGCCGCTTGGCAGGATGCCTTTGCCGCCGTCGAGGAGCTGATCTGGAGCGTCCAGCCGAAGATTGAGACCGCCGACCGGCAGCGCCTTCTGAAGGCGATCCCGGACCTGCTGAAAAAATTGCGCGATGGCCTGAACAATATCTCCTTCGATCAGCACCGCGCGGGTCAATTGTTCAAGGACCTACAGGCGTGCCATATCGCCGCGCTGCGCGGGGAAAAAGACGAGCCCAATCCAGCGACCGAGGACCTGGTGATTGCCGAGGGCGTGGTGCTCGGCGACCAGACCGATGCCGAAGTCGTGAAGGATGCCTCGTTTGACCTCGCGCGGGGATTGAAGGTAGGGCAGTGGTTGGATTGGCAGCAAGAGGATTCCTGGGTGCGCGGCAAGCTGTCATGGCGCAGCGAGGTGACAAACAAATGTATCTTCGTCAATCGCAAAGGGATGAAGCTCGCCGAGATCGGCGCGAATGAAATCGCCGCGCTGTTCCGCGCCGGCCAGGCGCGTATCCTCGAGGACCTGAATACGCCGTTGATGGATCGTGCCTTGAACGCCATGATGGATTCCCTTACGGATACCGACGGATCCGAGAATCCTGTCTGATTGCTCGATCGTCGGCTAAAATTTTCGCGCCGGCCATGAGCCGGCGCTTTCTTTACTGGCGAGTCGAGTACGACGGAGGCAAGCATGGCGGAAAAAATGACCGATACCGGTCTCAAGTATGAAGACCTGGTAGAGGGTGACGGCGCGACTGCCGAGACAGGTCAGCAGGTAGTGGTGCACTACACCGGTTGGCTGACCGATGGCCGAAAATTCGATTCCAGCGTCGACCGCAATCAGCCGTTCGATTTCGCACTTGGTCGTGGCATGGTGATAAGCGGCTGGGACGAAGGTGTCGCCGGGATGAAAGTAGGCGGCAAACGCAGGCTCACGATACCGCCGCAGCTGGGTTATGGGGCACAGGGCGCCGGTGGCGTGATCCCGCCCAACGCCACCCTCGTGTTTGAGGTCGAGTTGCTCGAAACCCGCTAGTGGCGGCAAAGCCCGATCCGCGCGATGTTACAGCGCAGGTGCGCCAGGCCTTGGCCGAAGATCTGGGTGGCGGCGACGTGACCGCCGGCCTGGTGCCTGCAGCGAGCGAGGCGCACTCCGAGGTGGTGGCCCGTGAGTCAGCTATCTTGTGCGGACGCGCCTGGTTCGACGAAGTGTTCCGCCAGCTCGATCCCGCCATCGTCATCGATTGGTTGGTGGATGATGGGGATAGCCTGCAACCCGGACAACGGGTATGTAGCCTGTCTGGCGGTGCACGCCCGCTGTTGTCAGGAGAGCGCACGGCGCTGAATTTCCTGCAGACGCTGTCGGGCACGGCGACTGTTGCAGCCGACTATGTCGCGGCAGTGGCTGGTACCCGAGCGACCATTCTCGATACCCGCAAGACTATCCCGGGTCTGCGGATGGCACAGAAATATGCGGTGCGCTGTGGCGGTGCGACGAATCATCGGATGGGACTCTTCGATGCAGTACTCATCAAAGAGAACCACATCCGTGCCGCAGGCTCCATTGCGGCGGCAATGCAGGCGGCCAGCAGCCTGGTCGGCCAGGGCGTCTCGGTCGAGATCGAGGTAGAGAACCTGGCACAGCTCGATCAGGCGCTGGCGGCCGGTGCGATTCGCATCCTGCTCGATAATTTCGGCAATGACGTGCTGCGAGAGGCAGTGCAGCGGACCGCGGGCCAGGCGAAACTGGAGGCCTCGGGCGGTGTCAATCTGACGACGGTAAGTGAGGTAGCCCGCACCGGCGTGGACTTTATTTCAGTCGGGCAATTGACCAAGGATGTCGCCGCAACCGATTACTCGATGTTGTTTTCGTGAGGGCCGTATCCTGAGCCATAAACCGTCAGGACCGCGATAGGCCGCGGCGAAAACAGGCTGTTAAGCCTTGACGTCGAGCAGCGAACCCAGCAGTTTGTCGGCAGTGGCCAGAGTCTTGATATTGGCCTTGGCCGCGTGTTCGTGTTGCTTGAGTTCGACCAGCGCGCGCGTCATGTTCGACTGCTCGCCAGGTTTGGTTGCTCGGGCGATCTCCGCCGCGCTGCGGACCATGCCCTGGGTGCTGCGTTGGATGCCGAGCAGCGCGGATTGACTCAATTTGTTGATCATGGCGCCTCCCCTCTAGGGTTGCGTTCTTGAGGGTACTATCGACCTCTGCGTACCGCGGTTGACCCGGTGCGCGTAATCTGTGAAGCGTATTCCGCGTTTCAGGGCAGCGCTTCTGAAACCGGGATGGTGCTTCCTTATCTCATTGGAATCGTTCATGAAACAAGTAATCTCGGCCTTTGTTATCTGCTGCTTGTCAACGCTTGCCATTGGCGAAGAATCGGGCGGCCTGAGTGTATCGGAGCGCTACAGCTACGCGATGGGTGTGCGTCTCGGTCAGTTGCTACGTGGCCAGGGAATTGAAGAACTCGACAGTCACGCGTTCGCGGCCGCGATCGATGATGTCCTCGGCGGAAAGCCGTTACGCCTCAGCGCGCAAGAGATGCAGGCGGCCATCCGGGAACAGCAACAGGTGTTCGTGCAGCAGCGGTCGCAGCGGGCCCAGGCCAAGCTCGCCGCCGAACGTGACTTTATGACCCGCAATGCGGCCCAGGACGGCGTGGTCGTGTTGCCTAGCGGTCTTCAGTATCAGGTCCTGGCCAGCGGCGATGGTGCCCAGCCGGGGAGTGATGCGACGGTGCGCGTGCACTATCACGGCACGCTGCTGGATGGCAGCGTGTTCGACAGCTCAGTCGAGCGCGGCGAGCCCGCAGAGTTTGCGCTCTCGGGCGTGATCCCCGGATTCCGCGAGGCCATTTCCCAGATGCGCATCGGCGATCGTTGGCGGGTGTTCATCCCCAGCGCTCTGGCCTACGGGGAGCGTGGCGCCGGAGCGGATATTGGCCCCAATGAGACCCTGACGTTCGAGATCGAGCTACTGGGCATCACGCGCTGAGACAGTCGCGCTGTTATTCCCAGGCGGCGTAGGCCCGCGCCTCGTGCGCGCTCAAACCGGAGACGACATCGTCCGCGTGCAGGTCCATGGGGCCATTGGTACCGATGGTATACCAATGCCCATCCTGGTCGGTTTGCCAGTGCCAGGGTGCTGCGACCTGGGCCGCGGCCAGCCAGCGGCGACCGTCGTCGTCCCACCA